>CAZSJP010000750.1:0-2505 GCA_964606675.1 uncultured bacterium | reverse complement strand
CTTCTCCGCGGTCTTGTTCCATTCTCTGAACGGTGTCAGGATAGCACTAGTCGACCTCGCCCAGGGGTCGCGCTATCACAAACCTCTGTTCTGGGCGACGGTCGTCTGCGGCGTAGCACTATTCGTGGGCATGGGCGCTCTGATGTTCCGACAGGCGCTCTTTGGCGCGTAGGGGGAAGCGAGATGGCACTCGAATATCACAAGTCCGGTGGGTCGGGGGCGATGAGCTGGCTGTTCCAGCGTATCACCGGTCTGCTGCTGGTCGTGCTGGTGATCGGCCACTACTTCCTGATGCACGTCAACGTAGACCGTGGCCACACGTTCAGAGGTGTTTTCGAGGCGCTGACGGATCCGGTCTGGGGGCCGTGGCTCAAGATGCTCGATCTGACCATGCTCACGCTAGGTCTTTGGCACGGCCTGAATGGCGCGTGGGGAGTCGTGCGCGACTACAAGCTTTCTCCGGTCTCGAACTTCCTGATCCTTGGAACACTGGTGTCGGCCGGCGTCGCCTTCGGCGTGATGGGTTTCGCAACAATTCTGTCGTTCTGACCTCAGCATAAGGAAACGCGTCGTGGCAACCCTTCACAATTTCGACGTCGTCATCGTCGGTGCCGGCGGAGCCGGTCAAAGAGCGGCTCTCGAAGTCCCCGAGGGGCGCTCGTGCGCAGTGCTGACCAAGGTCTTCGCATCGCGATCGCATACCGGGACCGCTCAGGGCGGAGTCTGCGCCGCGTTGGGTAACGAAGAGCCGGACGACCCGATGTGGCACGTGTACGATACGGTCAAGGGGTCGGACTACCTCGGCGATCAGGATGCCATAGAGATCATGTGCAACGACGCGCCTCGCGCGATAGTCGAGTTAGAGCACATGGGCACGCCGTTTTCGCGCACGCCGGAGAACAAGATCGCGCAGCGCAAGTTCGGCGGTCACACGAAGAACTTCGGCGAGTCGCCGGTCATGCGGGCGTGTTACTCGGCTGACCGCACCGGCCTTGTGATGCAGCACGCACTGTTCGAGAACTGCCAGAAAAAGGGCGTGAACTTCTTCCACGAGTTCTTCGTCACCGACATACTGATTCGCGACGGCAAGTGCTCGGGCGTCGTGGCGATGGACATGAGCACGAGTGAAGTCCACGTCTTCGGCGCACGAGCGGTGATGCTGGCCTCCGGGGGCAATGGAAGGGCGTTCCGTGTCACGTCGAACGCTCACGCGGGCACGGGCGACTCTATGTGGCAGGCGTGGCGCAGCGGCATTCCCCTCGACGACATGGAGTTCGTACAGTTTCACCCCACGGGCTTGTGGAAGCTCGGGATACTCGTTTCCGAAGCCGCTCGCGGCGAGGGCGGGATACTCCGCAACAAAGACGGCGAGCCGTTCATGGAACGCTACGCCCCGACCGTCAAGGACCTCGCACCGCGCGACATGGTCAGCCGGGCGATCATCACGGAGATGCGCGAGGGGCGGGGAATCGCGGCACCCGACGGCACCGAGTACGTCGGCCTCGACCTGACTCATCTCGGCAAGGACGTCATCGACGACAAGCTGCCGGAGATAACCGGGTTCGCGAGGACATACCTCGGGGTCGAGCCGCTGAACGAGCCGATTCCGGTCGCGCCGACAACCCACTACCCGATGGGTGGCATCCCGACCGACAGCGACGGACGAGTTCTGGCGGACCACAAAGGCAATCTGATTGAGGGCTTGTTCGCCGCGGGCGAATGCGCGTGCGTCTCCGTGCATGGTGCCAACAGGCTCGGGACCAACAGCCTCCTCGACATAATCGTGTTCGGGCGGCGCGGCGGGAAGGCTATCGCCGCCTACCTGACCGATGCCGATACGCCGACACTGCCGGCAGACGCCGACGGGCCGACCGTCGAGCGAATCGAGAAGCTGACGGCATCGGGCGGCGCGGACCCCGAGTCTGTCCCTCAGTTGCGCACCGAGCTGCAGCACGCGATGATGGCGGATTGCGGAGTCTTCAGGACCGACGAGGGCCTGAAACGGGCGATCGCGGACGTCGCCGAGATCAAGCAGCGCTACGCAAACGCCACCGTCAGCGACAGCAGCTCGGTCTTCAACACCGACCTCGTCGAGGGCCTGGAGTTGGAGTGTCTCATCGGAGTGGCCGAGGCGACGGCGGCGAGCGCGCTTAACAGGACTGAGAGCCGCGGCGCTCACAGTCGCGAGGACTACCCGGAACGCGACGACGACAAGTGGCTGAAACATACCATGATCGGATACGACCCAGCCGGCGAGCACGAAATCGACTACAAGCCGGTCAGCCTGAAGCTGTGGAAAGACGATGGCGACGAGGAACACTTCAAGCCCAAGCCGCGCGTATACTGACGTTCTGATCGAACCGACGCGCGCCCGATAGGCGGCGGGCTTCGAATGCTGAAGAAGAGAGCTGATCGATGCAGGTAACGTTCCGAATCAAGAGACTCGATCCAGAGCGGAATCCGGTTCCCAAATGGGAGGATTTCGTCGTCGAGGACGTCACGCTC
>CAZSJP010000749.1:242-2518 GCA_964606675.1 uncultured bacterium | reverse complement strand
CCACGCGCTCATCGGTGTATCGTTCACGTTCGTGTAGACGCGCGAGCCATCGTGGCTGGTCTTCAGGCCGATCTCGAACGGGTCTAGCAGCAGAATGATGCGATCCCGCACGAAATCGAACCCGAGGACCCCCGCGTCGATCTCTAGCTCATCCACATGCCCGGACGCGACCGTGAGTCGGAGCCAGCTTCGTTTACCATCTTGGTCCCGTCGACCCACGAGGAGTCGGTCGCCCGAAATGATGAAGAAGCCCTGCAGCGCAGACCCGTCGCCGGTGTACGCCGAGAGGTCGGCGAGGACCTCGGCCGCACCGGTCTCCGCGTCGATGCGGTGCAGCACCGCTTGGCCGGGCGTATGCAGGAAGAGCGCCGAACCGTCGAGCGTGAGACGTACCGAAGGGCGGTGGGCGCTTCCATCGAGCCGCATGGCGACCTCGCCCGCCGGATCGTATTCGGTGAGCTGGAACAGGTTCAATCCGTCACAGTCGCAGCGCCAGAGATCCCACGGCGAATCCCGAGCCGTACGGCGTTGCGCCTGGAAGAAGACGCGCCGGTTGTCCGGCGTCACGCTTGGCCAATCGTAAGCAAGTGGGTTGCTTGGTGTTGGATAGCTGGTGATCTGGATGACGTTGATGCCGGTCATCGGGTCCGTCATCCGGATGCGTTCGCTCGCCAGTGGCGTACGCAACATCCTCGGTCTCCTACCCCAATCTCTCTTGGTGGCGGCCAGCCGGCCACCGCGCTCCGATGCTGAAGTTCGTTGCGGACCAGGCGGGAGTCCAGTGGTCGCGGCCGCCGGTAGCTCGGGAGGCAGTGTCGTGCGCGGGCGCGCGCGTTGGGAGTTCTCGAAGAGAACTCCGGGGTCGGTGGGCGTCGTCCGCTGACGCGGACGTTTGGAGTTCTCTTCGAGAACTCCCGGGGGAGTGAACGGAACAGGGGCACAGCGTCGCTGACGACGCCGTGCCCCTGTCTACGTGTTAGCTTGTCGTGCTCTACCTAACCAAGACCATCTTGCGTACGAGCGTGCTCGAACGATCTGTCAGACGATAGACGTACACGCCACTGGCGACCTCTCGGCCATGGGCGTCGCGTCCGTCCCAGACGATGTCGTGATACCCAGCGTCAAGCTCGCCCTCGACAAGCGTCCGCACGTGGCGACCGTTGACGTCGTATAGCGATAGACTTGCACGTCCAGCGTCGACCAGCCCGAAACGTATCGTCGTTGTCGGGTTGAACGGATTCGGCGTGTTCTGAGAGAGGCTGAACTCCATCGGCGTGCCGAATCCGACAACCGGGATCAACCCTTCGTTCAGCACGGCCTCCGAGAGCAGCGGCGCCCTATCGATGCGAACATCGCGCACGATCTCGAAGAGCATGCCGGCGTCGGCTACGTTCCGGACGAACGACACCTGAAGCAGACGCCCATCCTGCCGGGCCGCGATAAGGGTCGCGCCCGACACCTCGACCGGGGCGTCGTTCGGTAGCGTCAGAGTCACGCTCCCTGAGGCGATACCGACAGCGTTGCTCGCCGTAACTTCCCATCCCGAACCGCCTCGCGCAACTTGCAGCATGCGAGGCTGAGCAGGGCCCGGTTTCAGGAGTATGCCACCGAGTACGGGCCATCTGTACGCGGGCTGGACGACCTTGTACAAGACATGCGCCGCATCGTACGGAGTCGCCGACCCGTTGGCCGTCACGTCCGCTCGAGCGAGGTCGATCGGACGGCGGGTCCTGACGGTATACTCCAATATCCACGACGCGTCGAGGCCGCTGACGGTGCTGTCGTTCGTAACGTCTCCGTAGCGATCGTTCACCGTGATGTCGACGGTGTCCAGGACGGTATCGAGGCCGTCGGTTACGCTGAAGACGGCCACCGTGTCGCCTGTTTGCAGGTATTGCGGAGTCCACGAGAAGCCCTGCGTGCCGGGATCGAAGGACGCTCCGTCAGGAGCGAGCACCATCGCGTAGGTCAACGGGTGCGCTTCGACATCGGTCGCCGCCACGATGAAGGGTAGATTCACCAAGGGATCTGTGTACATGACCGGTGCCGCTGTCCATACGGGTGCCCAGTTGGTCACCACTAGCTCGCCATCAGTCAGCAGCATCGACTGCTCGTCCACGCTGGTTGTGTCGAAATCCAACCATTTGAGTGGGACGACGCTGCCGGCAGCTCCGGCGCTGATCTTCACGAAGAACTCGATCAGCGTCTCGTCGGCCAGTGTGACGCCGCCAGCACTCGCCAAACTGGCGAATACGGTGTCGCCGATCACGCTGAAG
>CAZSJP010000749.1:0-232 GCA_964606675.1 uncultured bacterium | reverse complement strand
CCACCAAAAGCGTCGCCAAGTGCACCGACGGTATCGAGCACGCTCGGGTCGACCAGGAACGCAAGGGCGACCGAATGTGATTCCAGCAACCGCGCCGTGACGGTCACGACCACAGAATCGCCCTCGTATCCGGTCAGGTTCGGTAGCGACACATAGTTCGGCCTGGCGCGGAAGATGGCCCCCATGTCCGCCCTTGTGAAGTCCGGATCCTGAGGCGACGTCGGGTCGCCTG
>CAZSJP010000748.1:0-2519 GCA_964606675.1 uncultured bacterium | reverse complement strand
TCGCGGTGGTCCACCGCCCGGGATCGGTCGAGTTCGACATGGAGGCGGGTCCTTCGGTGACCAGCGTGCGCCTGCCGAGAGGGTGACGGACAGCGCAACTATCGCGAGACCGTCTCCGGAGGCGCGCCAGATGCGACGCCCAGCCACCAGCCACTTCGAGGATATCTTCACATGCCAACCTGGTACACACACGACCCGTGGAAGTGCTATCTCGGATGGCTGAGCCCCGGTTGGGCTGCGCCGAGAGATGAGTTCTCCGCGAAGGACTGGTGCGACAAACTCGAACAAGGCGGCTTCCGGATCGCCGTCGTCCACTCGAAGCACCACGATGGAGTCTGCTTCTTCCCGTCGAAGTACCGCGATCGGCAGCCCGAACGCGACTACTTCGGCGAGACCGTCGACGAAGCCCGGTCGCGTGGCATCCGCATTGTGACGTACTACTCGCCCATCTACGACACGTGGACCGCCTCCGAGCATCCCGAGTGGCAGCCTCTGGAGCGCGACGGCTCGGCAACGGCGTTCAGTTGGTCGCCGTTTCCCATCGGCGCTATCTGCCACAACCACCCGAAGGCCAGGGCGTTCATGCTCGGCCAGATGTCCGAGATACAGGAGAGATACGCCACCGACGGGTTCTGGATCGACGGATTCGACTACACGGGATTCCCGTCTCATGCCTGCTTCTGCGAGTCTTGTCGCGACAGGTTCTCGCGCGAGCGCAATGGTCGGGTGCTGGACGATGCGTATCTCACCGATGAGCTGAAGCTCTGGCAGCGCGATGCTTTCCGCGAACTGATGGTCGACATACGGCGAATCGCGTGCGGCGACGGCACGGCACGGGTAGTGGTCTACAACCAGGCCGGCGCGAATCTGGAACTGGGCTACGAGACCATCGACGAGTTGTGCAGCCACAGCTCGACAGAAGCGCACAGCCCGGCGACCAAGAGCTTCATGTCGAGGCTGCTGGCTCGCCGGGGCAAACCGTTCGAGCTGTACACGCCGGTGTCCGACAAGGTTATCTCGTGGACACCGCGGACGACCTCGATGCTTAGACTGGAGGCATCAATAGCGGTGGCTCACGGCGGGAGCATACTTGCAGGGCAGGACATCACGCCCGCCGGGCAAGTGTCGGCGTGGCAGATGGCGCAACTGGGCGAGGTCGGCGCGTACCTGCGAGAGAACGCACGGTATCTGGCGGGTGCCAAGCCCGTCTACGACGTAGGCCTGCTGCTGCCGAAGGCTGAATGGAAGAACGAGGAGGCCGGATGGGCCGTCGCTCTTCTGCGCAACCAGATGCCGTTTGCGCTGCTGCCACTGGACACGTTGAGCTTCGCCGGGCTGCGAGTCGTCGTCGTCGCCGATGGCATCGCGATGTCCGAGGATCTGGCCCTGGCGCTGGAGGACTACGTCTCATCGGGCGGCAGCGTCGTCATCGAACGGGACGCGGCCTGCGTCGGCGATGACTTCCGGTTGGCCGAGCTTCTGGGCCTACGAGATGCAAGGCCGACGGAGTTCGCGACGAGCTATCTTGCTCCGCACGACGAAAGCCTGGCGCGTGACGTCTGGGACCAGCCCGTGCGTGCCGACTGCCGCTCGATGACGGTCGAGCCGGCGACGGCCGAGGTGCTGGCGTCGTACGCCTACCCCATCGCGGAGCACTCGGCAGAGCGATGGATCTGGCGTGAGCCGAACCCGCCGCTCTCGCAGCCGTCGGCAGACCCGGCCGCAACCGTCAATCGCTTCGGTGCCGGCCGAGCCGCTTATCTCGGCTGCGCGCTCAGCGAAACGCTCGGCAGGCAGGGCCGTCAGTTGACGCGACTCGGCGTCGGCCTCGTGCAGTCGCTCGACGACGAGCCGTTGCTGCGCTCTGAGGCGCCGTCGGGCGTGGAAGTAGTCGTTGCGCGCGGCTCAGGCCGTCACGTCGTCCACATGCTGAACCATTACGTGGATGAGAGCAGCCGATTCGACCGCGGCGACAGCACATGTCCCGTCGTCGCCGGTGCGACAGTGTGGGTCAACGAGTCGCGAGTCGGGCCCGTCGCGCGCATGTTCAGACCGTCCGATGACGCCGATCTCGACGTCGTCCGCGACGGGGACTGGCTGCCCGTAAGGGTCGAACGGCTCGCAGTGCACGAGATGGTCGTGCTGGACGCCACGCCCGCCGGCTAGGCGCCTCTACCCCCACTCGGCGTCATAGACGTCGCAAACATACGTGCGGAAGGGGATGTCCCCCCGACTCGATGGCGCCGTCGACGTACGCCGATCGCGTCGGATCGGACCGGCGGCCCTGGGTGGCCGTGCGCAAACAGTCGGGCCGTCTCTCCCGATAGCACCCCAAGCGAGTACCGCACCTGTTCTCGGTCAACAGACGCTCGTTGGGAACCGCTACCACCACCCGATCATCTTCCACCATACCAAGCCCACGCCGAGCCAGATTACAAGGTGGAATAGTGACATCAGGAAGCCAATCCGGAACCACTTGCCTGGCTCAACGTAGCCGAGGCCGAAATAGATGACGACTG
>CAZSJP010000747.1:0-2530 GCA_964606675.1 uncultured bacterium | reverse complement strand
CCGCGTCGCACTCGAAGGCTGGAGCCGTGGCCATCATACTCGCCGGCGGCTGCGGCGCATCGGGCACGTTGAAGGGCTGATCGTACGCCTCGGGTTTCGAGTTGACGTAGTTCGGGATGCCCCATCGGGCTTTGTCTTCAGACGTAACACCCGGCGCGAACTCGCCCCAGTAGTTCCAGTATGCCAGGTTCACGGCTTTGCGAACCGTGTCTTCGCCCGTCATGTAGAGAGCGATGTCGTCCTCGGACATCCACGTATCGGCAGCGGCGCCGCCCGCCTTCGCCGCGTTCCATTCGTAGCCGATACGGCGTCCCTCTTCTGCGTCGATGCCGCCCGCCGCAACGACGGCGACGATGCGGACCGATTCGCCGTGGGGCACGTTCCAGCCGTGTCTGAGCGCGTTCTCCGGCGTCAGCGCGCCGCCCAAGGGGCCGTAGCCCGTGAGGAAGGTCGGGCCTGCCGCATGGTCTCGGACGGCAGCCGTATACACGTTGTCTCTGTAGCTCTGGTCGTCGACCTGCTGCATAATCCCTTCAGTGCCGATGACGCGCTGGTCGTTCATGTCGGCGGGCGAGTAGTCCTTCCCGGCAAGGTCGAACCCGCGTTCATAGTAGACCATTCTCAGTCCCGGCTGTCCGGCCAGATTCGTGCCGTGTTCAGGCCCCGGACCGGCGCTGACGAACAGCGGGCCGCGCATGGCGAAGGCGTTACCCGTCATGATATTGCCCCATTCCGGGCCCGCGACGTCGCCATAGTCCGGGCCTTCGGTGACAGGATCGTCCTCGTCCCACGATAGCCACGCGCGGTTCTCGACACCGGGCCAGGGCCTGACGTACTTCCCATCCTGGTCGTTCCGCCCGTAGCCTGCGACGGCTGCCCCGGCATGGGTCTGGATATCCGTAGCCTGCCACCAGACCATGTTGTTGATAGTCTGCGCTGGGATCGGTGGCACGCCCGTCTCGTCGGCGATGCGGAAGTAGGTGCCCGGCAGCGCGTCCGGATCGCCGTGTATGCCGTCGTTTGTGAGGACGATGTCCTCGATGACGTAGTCCTGGTGCGGGGTGCCCTGCGGATACGAGTAGACGCGCCTTCTGATCTTCACGCCCTGCACGTATCTGAATTGCACCTCGCTCGCCATCTCCGTCACGAGATCGGGCCTGACGGTGAACGGCGGCCGCGGGTCGTTGCCCTGCGTCGGGTAGCTTCGGTTCGGCGTTTCCAGCGCGCTCGGTCCGGCGAAGTCGACCGGCTGCCCGCCTGCCACTTGCACGGTCGGCCGCGTCCAACGGATGTCCCGAATCATACCTAGCGGCCAGACGTAGTTGAAGTTGCCGTTGTAGACGACCGGATAGTCGTAGTCCCAGTCTCGGAACATGCCCGAGACGGCACTCGGCCAGACGACGCCGGCGGGGTCGGTGAAGTCGGTGCTCATCAGGTACGTGCCACCCTTTCGCGTGTGATCGTTCCACTGGCGGGTCAGCTGGTACTCCTGAACGTCGGGCCTGAGGACCATGCCGCCGGGGTAGATGATGTACGAATCCCAGCCGTCGGCGCCGTCGTAGCCGATCGTGTGCCAGATGCGGCCGTGGTGGATGTTGATCTCAGGAGTGTTGGCGAGTGTGCTCGGGGCGATCGCGACCAGCAACCCGATAGCCAGCACGGCTCTGGCCACGGCAGCGATCCGGGAACGTTCCAGGTTCAGAGCAAGGACCAGCGTCATAGCATGTACTCCCCTTGCGCGTTGCGCGCCGTGGGCACCAAGCGAGACACGGGCGTGTCACCGCCCCAGGGGCGGCTATCCTCTGTGCAGACACTCATAGTATACAACATCGAACGCTCGCCGGGCTCGCGTTCGTGTACGAGTTCGACCGGCACTTTGTGCCGGTCGAACTCGCCAGTGTACCCATGGGACACTACCTAACCAGCAGCATCTTCCGCACAAGCGTCCCCTCGTCGCTCGTCAAGCGATACAGATATACGCCGCTCGCCACCTGACGCCCGAGCGCGTCGGCACCGTCCCAGACGATGCTGTGCGCGCCGCCGGGCACCTGCCCATCGACTGGCGTCCGCACGAGTTGGCCGGTGGTGCTGTAGATGGTCAGCCGCACCAGCCCTGCGACCGGCAGACTGAAACGTATAGTCGTGATCGGGTTGAACGGATTCGGGACATTCTGCGCCAGGGCGAAGCGGGGCGGCGTCGGACGCTCGTCGATGCCGACACCGTACGAGGACGGGACCGCCCCCATGTCGCAGACCGACCCATCGGCGTAGCGGCCCGCACCGATGCAGGGCGAGCCGGGCAGCAGAGAGTAGTCACCGTTCTCAGGATCGGCGAACAGCGGGTCGGCGCTCATATTGCCCGCGCCGGCCCAGACCGTGTCGCCGACGATGTCGGAATAGCTGGCGACGGCCGTTCCGCTACTCCCCACGTCG
Source organism: uncultured bacterium (assembly GCA_964606675.1). Classification (GTDB taxonomy): domain Bacteria; phylum Latescibacterota; class MWCZ01; order MWCZ01; family MWCZ01; genus CAZSJP01. Next base: position 97 of record CAZSJP010000747.1, on the reverse strand, counting down.
AACTGGGTCCCATGCCCGCCCTGGTCGCTCCACACGATGCAGTTTCTGAGCGTGGCATGCCAATCGTGGTTGAAGATCGCGTGCGGAAAATTCCCCG
>CAZSJP010000746.1:0-2540 GCA_964606675.1 uncultured bacterium | reverse complement strand
GTTCGCCGGTGCACGTGGTGAGGACAACGTCATGACACATCACACCTAGGCGACTCGGACGTCGTCGCCGCACATCATGGAGAACCGATGTCGGAACTCAGGAAGAACCCCATCACGGAGGGTTGGGTGATAATCTCTACGGAACGTGGAGAGAGGCCCTCCGATCTGCCGCCCGTTGCAACGCGGAAGCCTTCGAAGCTGTGTCCGTTCTGCGTGGGCAAGGAGGCCACCACTCCGCCTGAGATATTCAGCGTTCGAGACACGGGATCGGCGGCGGACGGCCCGGGCTGGCAGGTCCGCGTCGTGCCGAACAAGTTCCCTGCACTCCGCGTCGAGGGCACGTTGGAGCGCGAAGGCGTCGGCATGTTCGACAAAATGAGCGGGATCGGCGCCCATGAGGTCGTCATCGAGAACCCGTCGCACGAGAAGCGCTTCTGGGACTACTCGGTCGCCGAGATCGGCAACGTCATAGAGGCCTACGTGCAACGAACGACCGATCTCAAGCGAGACTCGCGCCTGCGCCACGTGCTGATATTCAAGAACGAGGGCGAGCAGGCGGGCGCATCGCTGGAGCACTCGCATTCGCAACTCATCGCCACCCCGGTGGTACCGAAGCGCGTCAGGGAGGAACTGGCCGGCGCCAGCAACTATTTCAACTATAAGGAACGCTGCGTCTTCTGCGATCAGATTCGCGAGGAGCAGCGCTTCGGCGTCAGGATGATCTACGAGAACGACTATTTCGTCGCATTCTGCCCATTCGCGTCGCGCTTCCCGTTCGAGATCACGATCCTGCCCACGGTCCATCGCCCCGACCTTACCACGACCGAGCCCGAGGAACGGATGGCCCTCGCCGAGACGCTCCGGCTGGTGACGCGAAAGCTCAACGAGGCGCTCAACGGTCCGCAGTACAACTGGATCGTGCACATCGCTCCTACGCGGCCCAGCCCGAGAGCGTCGCAGGACATGGCAGAGGACTTCCACTGGCACATAGAGGTGATCCCAAGGCTGACGAGGATTGCCGGATTCGAGTGGGGCAGCGGATTCTACATCAACCCGACAGCCCCGGAACACGCCGCGGAGTATCTGCGCGAAGTCGAGGGCAGAGGGTCGGCCGAGCAGGAGTCGACGTAGCGCCGTCTGCCCGGCCCCGGTCACCATCGGCGATGGAGCATCCATGCCAGATACCCGCGTGTCATTCCTGTGGCACATGCATCAGCCGTCTTACAGCGATCCCGAGACAGGCCGCCTCTCGATGCCCTGGGTGCGCTTGCACGCGATCAAGGGCTACTACGACATGGTCCACGCCCTCGGTGGCGCCCACGAGAAGGCAAGGGCCGTCTTCAACTTCACGCCCGTGCTGATCCGGCAGCTCAAGGGGTACCTCGACGGAACCCAGAGCGACGAGTATCTGGAGCTTTCACGCAAGCCCATCGCCGAACTCGGCATCCGTGAACGCAGGTTCATCGCGGACAGCTTCTTCCACGCCAATCGGCGGACGATGATCGATCCGTACCCTCGATACTCGGAACTCCGGTACCGCACAAGGGGGGCCGGCGGCAGTCCGAGGGACTTGTCCGACGGTGAACTGCTCGACCTAACGGTGTGGTTCAACCTCACGTGGTTCGGCTACACGGCGCGCCGGCACTTCCCGCGGATAGTCGAGTACATGGCGCAGGGCCGCAGCTTCACGGAGGAGCAGCGCGACGACGTCCTCGCCGTGCAGTTCGAAGTGATGAGCCGAGCTCTCCCGGACTATCGCGCGGCGATGGAATCCGGCAGAGCGGAACTGACCACGACGCCCTACTACCATCCGATACTTCCGCTCCTCTGCAACACCGACTCCGCGGCGGGCGGCCTACCTGGCCGAGCTTTGCCCGACCCCGCGTTCAGTGCCCCGGATGACGCCCGTGTCCATGTCGAGCGCGCGGTCAGGATGCACTCCGAGACGTTCGGGCGGCCGCCGATGGGGATGTGGCCTGCCGAAGGATCGGTCAGCCCGGCGGCGGTCGAGATATTCGCCCAAGCCAGCGTGAAGTGGCTCGCCACCGACGAGGACGTGCTGCTGCGGTCGAACCCGAAGCTGAAGCGCGAGGCCGTCTACCAGCCCTACCGCGTCGGCGAGAGGGGCCGGTCCGTGAGCATGGTATTCAGAGACACGAACATCTCCGATGCCATCGGTTTCCGGTATGCGACCATGCAGCCCTCGCAGGCGGCAGCGGACTTCCTCTCGAAGCTCCGATCCGTGTCGGCAGCGCTCGGAAAGCGGAAGTCGCCACCGCTGATCCCTGTCGTGTTGGATGGCGAGAACCCATGGGAGTACTACGCCGACGGCGGCGAGGCATTCCTGACTGCGATATACGGGGCGGTGGCCGAAAGCGACGACATTCAGTGGACGACCGTGAGCGACTACCTCGCCGAGTATCCGCCCACGAGGAAGATCGGACGGATATTTCCCGGCTCTTGGATTGGCGGCAACTTCGATATCTGGATCGGCTCGAATGAAGAGAACCTGGCCTGGTCGGTGCTGAGGGACGCAAGAT
>CAZSJP010000745.1:0-2545 GCA_964606675.1 uncultured bacterium | reverse complement strand
ACGACCACCTGCCGGCCCTCCTCGACGGCAAAGGCGTCGGCGCCGCTTCCGCCGTCGAGGTACACCATGCGCATGCCGAGGTACTCCGCAGCCAGCGCGTGAGCCATCGCAATATCCGGCTTGTCGCGCGGTATCGGCTTCGTGTCGCTCACGAACTCAATGGTCGTCAGCGTTCCGGATTCGACAAGCATGTAGCCGGTCGGAATCGGCTCCTGCCCGATCGACTTGATGTGAGGCGCCGCGCGCACGTGCTGCCCGTTTTGCAGCTCGGGGTTGCGTCCGGTAATCAGCGAGAGAAACAGAATAGCGTCTGCGTCGCGAGAGACCTGCGTCGTGCTTCCCGGGAAGATCACCAAAGGCACAGACACGGCTTTCTTGATCTTCGCGACCGTCTCGCCGAAGCCATCGGAGATCAGCAGGCTGCTGCCCACGAGCACCGCGTCGGCACCGGCCTCCTCGGCCTCCTCGGCCTTCGTCGCCGCTTCCTCGGGCGACACCCGGTCGGGGTCGATCAGCACCCAGAAGCCGGCCCCGCGGCTGCTGCTGGATTCGAGCAATAGGTCAAGGGTCGTCACGGTCGCAGATCGCAAGTTTGGGTCAGGCCGCACGGGCGTAGAATCGTGGTACAGGCCTGGCCCTCTGATGGACAAGGCCGACGAACGACCATAAGTATACGCATCGCCCCGCAGTCAGCCTAGCGTCACGAGCCGAGACTGCGGTGCTATTGGCAGGCTAGTTGTGGAATGTCATGACGTTGTCACCACCCAAGCTGAGGAAGTTGATGATGGACACGCGGTTGAGACGACAGCGCCAAGAGTTCCGGCAGTGTGCGTCCCCAGGCTGTTGTGTGGGGTGCGTTCTACGACTGCATGCCGTACGTTCGCCGGTGCACGTGGTGAGGACAACGTCATGACACATCACAGCTAGTCCCCTGGCTCGATGCTCGCAGGGCCGCTGCTCCGTGTCTGCCACGCGCCCTCATCGTCTCGGCTGACCTCGACCCATCCCGGCACCACCACCCGGTCGCCGACACCGATCTCTTCGATCACGAACGAGTCGCCGGGCCGAAACTCGGCGCACGCGTCACGATCTTCCGCGGCGACGGTGAAATCGGAGCGGCTGCCGCGCCAGTGACCTCTCACGTCGGCAAGCCTGACTCGCGCGCTGCGGTCGCGGTTGAGCGCGTACGCGCCACGGTAGTAGGCCCTCGCTGTTCCGAGCGGCATCTGGTCGTTTGTCCTGAAACCGGTCGAGGTTCGCTCGTGCACCGCTCCGTCGCCGATGCGTGGCGACCAGTTCAGACGGCACTCCCAGCGCGATTCAGACAGTTTCCGGACATCCTCCACGCGGTATGCAAAAGAGTCCAGATCGCTTACGCCATCGAACTCGCGGCTGACCATCAAGTAGCTGCCGACAAGCGATTCCGGTGGCTCTTCGGTAGCCTCGACCGTCACGGTTCTGGCCTCCCCGTCAAGCTCGGCGATCGTGCCGCGCCAGTCGGCGGCGCCGGCCGAGACGCCTTTTCCGCGCCACGTCAGGCAGCCCTCGCCGACGAGCGTCATGGTTTGCAGACCGTCGGGGCCGACCTCTACGAAGCCGGCCCTGCCGGCAAACGTCACGTCGTCGTCGATGTCGTGCGACGGCGCCGGAGTGTCGGTCCTGAGCACCCAGTGCGTCAACTCGCCGATGCGAATCCGCGCGCCCGTGGAGTGCTCGCCGACAATCGGCTCGGCAGCGGTTACGGGAGGGGTCTCGTCCGCCTCGATCAGGCTTATGAACTCGGAGGACAGCGGAGCCGCACCTGCTCGATGTCGCAGCGCCCAATCCAGCTCGTACGGAGGGTCGTCGGGGGGCGCATGCGGCGATCTACCGCGAGCGAACGTGAGGTTGCCGTCGGCCGGGCTGATCTGCGTAAGGCGGACGGCGAGGCCGTCTCCATCCTCGACGTCCCACGTTGCCGACCAAGGCGTCGCATCGTCGCTCGATTCGGTTCTCCGAACGTCGTAGAGGTAGCTGAGGCTTTCCGGCGTGGGCTCGGGTGGCGATTGGCCGTACACCACGTCCTCTGCCGAGACCGGCCCGTCGGTCTGCTCGGCCAACTGGCTCTGCGTCTGTAGTTCCATCTGCCCCGGCGGGCCATGGAACGTCCACCAGTGTTCCTTGCCTCCGTCGACTCGCAACAGATCGATCGCGTAGTATCTGCCGTCCGGCAGGTCGACGAGGCAGATGGCTCGTCGAAGTCGGTGCCCTTCCAGTGGCTCGCAGCCATGGCCGCCACGGTCGCTGGTGATCCCATATCCCGCCGCCTGGACGATCTGGAACCTGCCGGATCCGTGAAAAAGCCGCACTGTGCTGCGCCACCACGGCTCGACGTCGTCAACGACTTTGGTGGTGTAGTGGGTGATCCATGACCCGTCCCATTGGCTCATGAACTGCCACGAGAACGGGTATCCCATGTGCCGCAGCAGGTTCCGACCGTGAGACATCAGCCCGATGTCCATCGGCTGGCAGTGCGAATGGCCTGGGTGGTCGCCATAGTAGAGCC
>CAZSJP010000744.1:0-2549 GCA_964606675.1 uncultured bacterium | reverse complement strand
GTGAGGGTGCGTAGGTGCGCTCCACCTGCCAACCGCCACACTTTGAGTGTGTTGTCAGCACTCCCCGAGACGACGTATTCGCCATCGGGGCTGACGGCGACGCTCGTGACAGGGCTCGAATGCCCTGAGAGAGTGCGCACAAGCGCTCCATCTGCCAACCGCCAGATCTTGACAGTCTGGTCCCAACTCCCGGAGACGATGTATCGCCCATCCGGGGTGACGGCGACGCCATAGACATGGGTCGTATGCCCCGTGAGAGTGCGGAGCAGTTCGACAGGCAGATGCTGGTACCTGGCGAGGGCCTGGTGGCTGGGGTTGAGCTGACTCAGCTCGCCAGCGAAACCCTGTGTCTTCTCTCTGTCACCAGCCAGCCACGCGGCCCTGAGCAGACCTGGGAGTGCTGTGGCGCGCTCCGCCCTGGCCTCCCGCACGTGCCGTGCCTCGGAGACCGCCTTGTTCGCGTCCAAGCCTCGCAACGTTCCCACCAGGCGCTCGGCGGCGGCGTAGTCATGGAGCGAAATGGTACCTGCGATTTGCGCCTTCAGATCGCGTATGCGAGCCTGTTTGGCATCCTCGGCCTTGCCCGCTCCGATCCGGATATCGAAGGAACGTGCTGCGGCGGGGTCCAGCGGGCGTAGTTCGGCCGCCAGCGTCTCCGCGGCGTCCCAGTCCCGTGCGCCCAATTCGCTTCCTATCCGCTGCTTCAGGCTGACGATCTGCCGTGCGCGCTCCGCGTCGCCCTCGACACGCAGCACACTGTCCTTGTACACCGGTCGCACCCAGTGGTCCCGGAAGAAGACGGCCCCGGGTTCCATCGCGAGGCGGACGCTGGTTGCGGGCGCCGCGAGTTGAACGGGATACGTCTGTTCGACGTGCTCGGATTTCCGGAGCCTTACCGTGTGCTTGCCGGTCAGCACGCCGTCGATCGGCAGCGGTGTCGTTCCCACCTGCTTCCGGCCGTCCAGCCAGACTTCCGCACCCAGCGGCTCGGAGCGGACCGTTAAGCGCGCCGTCTCGCGGCGAAGGCGGAGCGCGCCGGTCTTCAGCATGCCGTTCCTCGGGACGCGGAGGACCGTGTCAAGGTCGGAGTACGTGTCGAGGGCGAGTCGTACCTTGCGGTCGCCTGCGGGGACGGTTTCTAGGTCTGCGGGCGTGGTGCCAACGCTGTCACCGTCGACGAAGACCGTGGCGTCGGATGGTAGCGACTCGATGAAGAGCGACCCGAACTCGGTCGGCCGTGTCAGATACCACGCGGTGCCGGCGGCGACCGCAAGTGCGGCCACGAGGGCGGCGAACAGGGCGGTACGAGACTGAGGTTCGTCACCTGTCACCGGCGGCTCAGGCCTCGGTTCAGTGGTTGCCTGTGGTGCAGGCTTCGATGAGGGTGTCCCATAGGACAGCGTTGGGGCCATGCCGGCGCCCACTCCGCTTGGCTCTATCGCCATTTCTATGAGGCCGGCGGCTATGCGAGGTATTATGGCCGCCACGCCTCCCTCAGGCACGCTCACTGCCGTGGCCGCACCGATCGCTTGCCGCCAGAGGGGTTGGCGATTCTGGAACTCCGTGTGTGAGATGCCCGCCAAGACAGGCACGAACGGTTTCCCGGCCTCGTGCGCGCGGACGATCTCCGTCGTCATCTGGTTCGAGCCGAGGGAGGCCGGCGATATCACCAGGACGACCGCCCTACACGCGTCTATCGCCTTGCCGATCTGAATGAGGTATGGCGACCCCGGCAGCGAGTGCTCCTCGTAGTACCACGTGGTGTAGCCCGCGGCTTCGAGGCCTTCGGCGATCGCAATCGCGTCGTCCCCGTTGTCCTTGATATGGCTGATGAATACGTCGCTCACTCACGTCCTCCACGCGATGGGCCGGCCGCATGGTATTGCGCCGAACAGCAATATCGTGCAGGGGCGGCGGGGGCGCAAGGCAGTGGGCGTCGTGCGCTAACGCGCACGTTGGCAGTTCCTTCGGAACTGCCAAAGGCCGCGGTGGCCGCCGAAGGCGGCGACGCGGCCTACGGGGATGGTTCTCTCCCTCACGTTCCGTAGGTTCCATACTTCGCGGCATCGACTGTGACGGATGCGCTGCTTCCAATGCCGACGCGCTATGCGCGCGGCATCGTGCCCACATAGTGTTCTGTACAGGGGAAACCCATGATTCTCGACAACGGACTGCTGCGGCTCGGACTCGACGACGAGACCGGCCTGCTCACACATCTGATCGACGTCGAAGGCGATGTCGCCCACGTAGCGCCGCCCGACGCGCCGCTCGGCATATGGAAGCTCGATTTCCGAGCCGGCAGCGACGAACAGTCGCTCACGTGGCCCGCATGGAAGGGCGACGTTTCCGTCGACCTGGCATACGAAGCCGACGGTGCGCAATTGGCGACCATCCACTGGCGCGACATGTGGTTCCAGCATGGACCGGAAGCAGTCGACGTCACCGTCACCGTTCGGCTTGCGGAGGGCTCCAGCAGCTCCGAGTGGCGGATCAGCGTCTCGAACCGCAGCAAGCGATACGGGCTGTGGGAGGTCCGCTTCCCATGGTTC
>CAZSJP010000743.1:0-2565 GCA_964606675.1 uncultured bacterium | reverse complement strand
GAGCGCCAGCAGCAGGCCGGTGATGAGGATGCTGGTCTCGCCGGGCATGCGCCATACGCCGTTACGCCATCTGTCAGCGACGATTTCCGCACCGTAGGCTCCGGCGGTGCAGACGACCATCAACACCAGCGCGCGCATGCCGAACACGGCTATCGCGGTCAGCGACGCGGGTACGAGTGCCAGCATCACCATCCACATCGTCCGGCTGACGGAGTCTCCTCTGCTAATGTGCGGGGATGATTCTAGAGCCAGTTCCGGATTCGGCATGAAACCCCTCTCGCGATGTCTACACCACTATCCTCGCTCATGGGCCCGGCGTTCGCCGGACAAGCGCAAGGCCGCTTCCTTCTTTGCCGCAAGCACCTTGGCTTTGCCGGCGCGAATCCACGGCACCATTTGTCTGTTCGAGCCACACTGATACATGCAGCTGCCACACTCGATGCAGTCCAGTATTCCGGCTCTCTCCATCAGATCGACGCGCTCATGCTGCGAGGTGCGCAGCAGTTGCGTCGGCACCAATCCCATCGGGCAGGCCTCAACGCACGATCCGCACCTCAGGCACCGGTTTTCAGTCACCGAGCGCATCTCGTCTACGGCCATCACGACTATGCCCGAGGTCGTCTTGACGACCGGCGTTTCGAGAGATGCCTGTGTAACGCCCATCATCGGGCCGCCGAAAAGAACCGCTCCAGCGTCGTCGGTGAGCCCGCCGGCCGCTACGAGAAGATCGCCCACCGTCATGCCGAACGGAACCCGGTAGTTCCCCGGCTGCTGCACGCCCGAGCCCGTCAGCGTCACCACGCGCCATGTCAGCGGCTCGTCGTGATTGACGGCTCGCGCCACCGCCGCGGCGGTCGCCACGTTCTGCACGACGGCGCCGACGTCCATCGGCAGGCCGCCCGAAGGCACTTCGCGGCCCAGGAGCGCACTGATCAGCATCTTCTCGGCGCCTTGCGGATACCGAGTGGGTAGCACGCGGACCTCGACGCCATCGGGCCACGCGGCCGAGCGCAAAGCTTCGGCGGCGTCGAGCTTATTGTCCTCGACCGCCACGATGCCGCGGCTGACGCCGAGTGCACGCATCACGAGCGCCATGCCGGCCGCGATCGTCGGGGCCTGTTCCACCATGAGGCGGTGGTCCGAGGTGAGGTAGGGTTCGCTCTCGCACCCGTTCAGGATCGCCACGTCGATGGGTTTCTCAGCGGGCGGGCGAAGCTTGACCGCGGCAGGAAACCCTGCACCACCCATGCCGACTATGCCGGCCGAGGCGACTGCGCTCAGTATCTCATCGGGAGACTTGCCATCGGCTCCGGAAGGCTCGGCGAACCATTCGGTGCACTTCGGCCACTCGTCGGAATCGACGTCGACGTCGATGGTAACGGCCTCGACTCGTTTCCCGCTCGGATGCGGCTCGGGACCGACGTTCGTGACGGTCCCCGTTACGCTCGAATGGACTGCAGCCGATACGAACCCCTGCGGCTCGCCGATGGGCTGGCCCGCGGTGACCTGTGCCTTTTTCTTGACGAGGGCCTTGCATGGCGCGCCGATGTGCTGCTGGAGGGGGATGACGACGGATTTCGGGAGTGCGACGTCCGTTATTGGCTCAGCCGATGTACGTTCTTTGCTCTCGTTAGGGTGAATGCCTCCGACGAAGGCTCCCATGCGATTTCCTTTCTCTCGAACCGGGCCGCTTTCGGCTAACCGGAACGCAGCAACTCTTGTACCATCATCGGTGTCCGTACCGCCGCTCAGACCAGCCCCCGATGGGCGCCCGGCGGCACGAGGTCGCGCCTTGTGGCCTCGGGGCGGGGCATGGGCCGTCTGCAGCCGGGCAACGGCGGGCCGAGGCCGTGCGGACAGATGGCGAATCGGGGGTGCGTGTCCGGCATTCGAATCGGCAGGCGCGTTGACGTAACCTGCAGATAGGATACATTTCAGCCTGCCACTACTCCAACGGAAAGATAGCAGGAGATGCCTTCTTCGACCCGATCTGGCACGCTACGCCCCCAACTTGGCCTGACCGACGCGGCGCTTCTCATCGTCGGCACGATAATCGGCGCCGGCGTTTTCACCACGCCCGGCTACGTCGCAGGCATGCTGGGCGACGGCAAAGCCGTGCTGGCGGCCTGGGCGTTCGGTGGAGTCGTGGCGCTGGCGGGTGCGCTTTCGTATGCAGAACTCGGCGCTGCCTGGCCACGTGTGGGCGGGCACTATGTCTACATGCGGATGGCTTACGGCCCGTTCTGGGGGTTCGTCGACGGATGGGCCGCCGCCCTTGTCAGCTTCCCCGGCTCCATCGCCGCGCTCGCGCTCGCAGCAGCGGCGTACATCGGCCAAGTCGCGCCGGTCCTGAACGCGGACGGAGTCGTCGCGAATCTGCCCGCCGGCCTCGTCCTCACCACCGGACAAGTTGTCGCGGTCGCCATCATCCTCGCTCTGTCATTGGTAAACGACATGGGCGTAAGGCCCGGCGCATGGGTGCAGAACGTGACTTCGGTGTTGAAGATGGGCGTGTTCACGATATTCATCGTCGTCGGTCTTCTCTGGGACGCGCCCGGGACGGTC
>CAZSJP010000742.1:0-2572 GCA_964606675.1 uncultured bacterium | reverse complement strand
GCCTATGTCGGTGCACGTCTATCGGGCGCAACGTTGAGCCGTGCGAACGCCGGAGGATGGGGGTGGGGCCGCTCACTCCGAGGCGCGGCGCGCGCCAGCCGCAAATCGGGCCGAGACCGTCGCCAATGTCACGACTGATAATTATCATTATGTCGTGAGGCCGCGCCCGCAGAGCAGCACCAGCCCGATTCCGTTTGGTGTTTGCGCCGCGCGTGCGAGTCGGGTAGACTTCACACAGGGGGTGCCGCCGCTCGCATATACACCGCGACGCGGCACGAGACCTATATTTGTACCGACCGACGCACACGACGGCGAATCAGAACGGACTCGCAGGGCTCTCGGACTCGTACACGAACCGGGGCGAATCTCCGGTTCGAGAGATGCTGTTGGTGAGGTAGTGACGATGCGTGTGGCAGCGTTGACGTCCTTCCTTCTGGCGATATGCCTCGTCGGCGTCGCGTACGCACCGGAGACGGGCGAGCGTGGGCAGACCGTACGACCCGTACAGTCCGTCGCGCACGGCTCGAACACCCCCATCCCCGACCGTGTCCGCGCCAAACTCGCCCCCGAACTGCTTTGTGAAATGCAGCGGTACGCCTCCGCGAGAGTTGCTCGGACCGCGTCGCACGCGTTTGTGACTGTCGGCGTGTCCTCCGGTAGCGATCTCGAAGCCGTCGCCAACGAACTGGAGCGTTTCGGCGCGGAAATCAGCGGCGTCTACACGGTTGGTGGCCTCGTCTCGGCGCGGATCGAGTGGTCGCTGTTGCCGGCGGCCCTCGATGCCGTGCTCAGCCGTGTCGACATAGTATGGCGGACATCGGTGATGCGCGCTGCCGAGCCTCAAGCGCCGCCGGCCCGAGCTGCCCGTCAGCAAGCCGGCGAAGCGGATAGGTGGGCGCACGCGTCGTTCGGTACGCTGGGTGTGAACGCGATGTGGCAACAGGGTTACACCGGCGAAGGCGTGCGGATCGGGTTCATCGACTCAGGCTACGACGGCGACCATCCGGCGCTTCGTGGGCAGGTCGTCGCCGAACGCGACTTCGTCCCATCGTCGTTCCCGATCGACTCCGGGGCGACGCTGCTCGCCGACGGCTTGTGCAACCTCGGCGACGGAGACGACGACGACCTCGCCAACGACGACCGGGGCCACGGCACGTGGGTGATGAGCGTAGCAGCTTCGAACGGCCCCGAGCTCACGGGCGTCGCCCCGGGCGCAAGCTACTACGTCGCCAAGCACGGCGGCAGCGTCGACGGCGACTGCGGCGCGGCCTATCTCTGGGAAGAGTGGACAATCGCGGCGATCGGCTGGCTGGCCGACCCGAACGGCGACGGCGTTCATAGCGACGCGGTTCACGTCGTCAACATGTCGTTCGCGGGACCTCCCGTCGACCCGGACAGCGTCGGCCACGAGACGCCGCTCCGCCGCGCGATCCGCGATGCTACCGAGCTCGGGATGTTGTTCGTCGCGTCGGTGGGCGACCATGGCCCCGGAGTCGCACAAGTGCCGGGAGCGTGGCCTGAAGTGGTTGCCGTTGGGGCAGTCGACGACGACATGCTGGTGCAACCGACCTCCGGCGGGTTCGCGGAGCCGCACGTGAAGCCGGACATCGTCGCTCCCGACGGCAGCCTGCTCGTGCATCCGGGCGGCGGGTATATACGCCTCGCGGGAACCGCGTATGCCGCGCCCTATGTGACCGGCACCTTGGGGCTGCTCTTGGAGGCCAACCCGGGCTTCAGAGGGCGGCCGGCGTTGGTGCGGCGCGTGGTGCAACAGCTCGCGTCCCGCATCGACGTGGCCGGCGAGCCCTGCGTGGCCCCTGAACCTAGTCCGAACCTGCCGCAGCATCGTGGAGGGATTGAGGAGATCCCCGGGGTCGTCATCAGCGGCATCGGCGGGCGGGGAATGCTGCCGACCGATGCCGTGGAGCCTTGTCCAACACCGACTAACGAGCGCTACGGCTCAGGCGTCGTCAGCGCAGCGTCGTTCGCGCCAGAGGCACTCGCTGGGATGTTCGACGACATAGACGGCGATAAGATATTCTCGCAGGAGGATGCACACCTCGTGATGGCCTACCCGTGGGGGTCCAACGCGTACCAAACGGGTCTCACGATGATGATCGACACGCTGATGGCCGATGTGTCGGGCGATGGTACGATCTCGCCGCTGGATGGCGCCTTGCGACTCCGCAGGCTCGCAGATCCAACGATGACGTACCCAGTGCAGAACAATGAAGGATTCGCCGCGCCCCCAACGCCGCCGGAAACGTTGCCACCGACGGTCGCGCTGCCGGAGCTTGCGTACGCACAGCCCCGGTATGAGATAGACCCGTCGTTCGATATCGCCATCCGCTTGGAGGGCGACCATGCCCCGATCTACAGCATCGCCCTAGCATTTCGCGCATCGGTCGACCCAGATAGGGGACAGGCGTGGTGGCAGAGCAACCCAGGCGGGTACGATCCTCGGTATTCCGATCCGTTCTGTCACAGCCCAGAATGCCCCGACAGCACACCCGTCTCGACCGTCTTGTGGTCCGGCGTCGGGGGTCCGGATGGCGTCTTCCGCGTGGTGATC
>CAZSJP010000741.1:0-2572 GCA_964606675.1 uncultured bacterium | reverse complement strand
ATGAAACTCGTCAACAGTCTTGATGTTCCGTCTGTGTTCGGAGCGTCGGGCGAAAGGACTATGTCTACGCACGTTCCGAACTCGGGACGACTCGCGGGTCTGCGACCCGTTGCTTGACAGTACTAACGAGAGGGTACCCTCCTCGACGTCACAGAAAGGAGAATGCCGGTATCTCAGACTCGAGTAAGTACAGCACTGTTAATGCGTGAATTTCAGCGGGTTGAGGCCGCGACCAGGGGAGTTTGGATTTCGCGTTCTCACGTCAAGAGAGGAACTACTCACATGGCACATCTAATGCGAATGCTGGTAGCGGCCTGTATGCTGGCCGGTACAGCGATGGCCTCCGGTGGAATTCCGGAACTGATGATCGAGGGCATCTCGCCGAGGGATATTGCGTCAGACACGTCCTTCGGTGACAATGCCCGGCCGACGACCGGGCTTCCCACGGTGAACCCGGGCATGGAGGTTTACCTCACGGCCCACAACGACACCGCCACGACCTGGTCCTGGTCGGTGGAAGCGGTTCCGACAGAGTCCGGGGTCGCGTTGGGCGAGTTCGCCACCACTATGGACGCAATCTTCGTCCCTGACACGGTCGGCTCGTTCGACATCGGCCTGGTCATCGACGGCGGCACCATGATCACGCAGACGATCACGGCGGCATGGTACGTCGGCGTCGGCACCAACGCTGGCGGTACGGCAGACCTGCTCGCAGGTGAGTGCGGAGCTTGCCACTCCAGGCAGAACGCCGGCTGGCGAACCACGGCTCACTCCGATGCGATGGAGCGCAAGGTCGACGTCCTTCGTGGCGCTTACTGCCTGCCCTGTCACTCGGTTGGCTACGAGACCACCATGTACGTCACCGGTGGCCTCGACTCGACCTCCGGTTTCGCGTGGCCCGATAGTGGTTGGACGGCTGACACGCGCGATTCGGTGATGACGAACTTCCCGGACCAGGCTAACTACATGAACATCCAGTGCGAGAGTTGCCACGGTCCGGGCGGTGAGCACAGGAGCAAGACGGACAAGAACCAGATCTCCTACTCGTGGAGTTCCGACGTATGCGCGGTCTGCCATAACGCCGGCACCCACCACTACTTCCCGCTTGAGTGGGAGTCCAGTGCCCACGCCAAGTACAGCGACATCACGGGCGACGGCCACGCCAGCAGAGCGTCGTGCACCCGTTGCCACACGGCGCAAGGCTACGTCAACGAGACCGTCAACGGTGGCGCTGCTGCCGCCTACGACGAGCCTCACCCGATCACCTGTGCAGCTTGCCACGACCCGCACGAAGGTTCGGGCGAGCATCAGCTTCGCGCAGGAAGTACCGGTGATGCCTGCATCGGCTGCCATACGCTGCGCATCAGCGGCTACTCCGGCCTGCACCACTCGCATCAGGGCCCGATGCTGATGGGTGAGGACGGCATGGAAGCGCCCGGTTACGACTATCCGGACGGTGCACACACGGACATCGAGGACCGGTGTGCCGAGTGTCACATGGCGCATGCGCCCGCCTATCTGCATGACGCATTCGCCGACTCCGGCATTGCCGCGGCCCAGCAGGTTATGGGTGGCCACACGTTCAGGGTCGCTGGCGTCATCGACACGGCACTGGCGGAAGCTGCCGGTCTCACACCGGGCGCGGTTCTGAACGACGAGGGCTGCATCGACTGCCACGGCGAAGTCTCGCTTGAGTTTGTCGAGCTGAGCCAGGCGAAGGTCCATGATCTCATGGACGAACTACTCGCCCTCGTGCCGGTCTACCCGGACTCCGTCCGCAGGGGCGGCGAACCTGTTCTTCCGGCTAACGACAGCATGAGCGTCGCCGAAGAGATGGGTGCCTTCAACTGGACCTTCGTGAACAACGACGGCAGCTACGGCGTGCACAACATGCCCTACACCATCGCGCTGCTGAAGTCCTCGATTTCCGAGATCATGGCCAGCCAGGCTACCGGCGAGATCGACGAAATCGTCGACGTTCCGAACGACCAGGGGGGCATGGTCAGAGTTATCTGGAACGCTTTCGACGCCGAAGATGCCGGTATGGCGACGGTCACCGAGTACGGTGTCTGGCGTCACGACCCGGACAATGACGTATGGGTGTTCGTTGGCTCGGTACCGGCCACGAAGCAGATGCGTTACGCTCTCGACGTCGCGACAGACTACGACTCGACCGCCGAAGACGGTGCGGTGTGGAGCCACTTCAAGGTCAGCGGCACCACGACCGACCGGAAACTGGTCTTGTGGACCGAGCCGGCCATGGGCTACTCGTTCGACAATATCGCTCCCGAGCCCCCGGGTCCGGCCAAGCTCGTTGCCAACCAGTTGGTGTGGGCTCCCTCGAAGTCCGCGGACGTCCGGTACTATGCGGTCTACCGCAACCCCTACCGTAACGAGAACTTCGGTGAGGACCCACTCATGACGACTGTCGATACCACGGTCGCGGCCGAGTGGCCGTACACCTACGGCATCGCCGCGGTCGACTTTGGTGGCAACGTCAGCACGATCGTTCCCAAACTCGTTCCCACGGGCGTCAGCGAAGGCGCGCTGCCGACGTCGACGGCTCTTCTCG
>CAZSJP010000740.1:0-2588 GCA_964606675.1 uncultured bacterium | reverse complement strand
CCGCTCGGCCGCCGCCACGGAGGCACGACCGCGGCCGCCGCACCAGTGTCGGGCGGAGCGGGCATCTCCCAATGAGGGGGCCCGCCGAGAGTGCTCTCAAGCGCTTCGAACTGGCGGCGAGTCTTGTCGTAGAGTATCGTCTGCCACGTCTGTTGCCGACGCAATCGGCGTGCCGTGGCCAGAGCGGAATCCGGGACGTCGTCTCCGTACAGGGCCCGCATCGAGTCGACGCTTGCGTTGGTCCGGGCAAGCCAGCCGCCGACCGTTCGCAGGCGTTTCCGGTTCCCATCCAGCGCGAAGTCGAGTTCGTCGATCGCGATCTTCCTGAATAGTGGTCGGTATTCCTCGATTAGCTGGTCGAGCGTTATCTCGTCGGCGAAGTACCCTTGCATCAGACCGAAAAGCCTGTCGCCGGCTTCTCCGGATCCTGTCTGCTGCGTGACGAACCAGGGCAAGTGGCTCCAGGGATGCCCCGTGTCCGGAGCGAAGGCCGCCAGACGTTCCGGAATCGGGTATCCGTTCAGGCTGCTGATGAACGATACGTACCTCGTCAGGGTATCCGCGGCCTCGGCGCTGGTAAGGAACTGCAGGAAGTCGACTACCTGATCCAGGTGACCCCGCTCCTCGGCCACTTTGCCGATGGAGAAACTCAGGTTGTAGTTCCTGTCGTTTCTCGGGCCGTCGGCGTACGGGGTGGTCTCGGCCGTGATGGTCGGCACCGGGAACACGCCCCAATCGAACGTGATCGACTCGGCCAATCCTTCGGTCTCCCACGAGCCATCGATGTACATGGCGCCGATGCCATTGGCGAACATCATCTTGGCCTGCTGCCTGTCCAGGCCGTTGAACCCGCGGACCCAGTACTTCGACCAGTCCTTCATGATGCGCAGGACCGCGTGCATCTGCGGGTCGTCGAGCCGAGTTTTGCCGTTGTATATGGCGAGGTTAGGCTCTACTCCGTCGACCCGGCCGTCGGGGATCACGACGTCGAGGTCGGCAAGGTTATCCTGAAACAGCATGTCGCAGATGAACTCGGTCCATGTCAGCGCGTAGCGGTGCAGGCTGATGCGTGAGTTGGGCAGCAGGTACGGCACAAGTCCTGCGTCCAGCAGCTTCTGCTGCGCCTGTATGAACTCCTGCCACGTCTCGGGAACCGCGTCTATGCCCGCGCTGTCGAAGTGAGCCTTGTTGTAGAAGACGCGCAGCGCGAAGTAGTTGAACGGCACCGTCCATATTTCGCCGTATATCGGGTCCTCCGTGTTCTCCCAGACGATAGGGAACATCGTCTCTTTCCACGTCTGGCCCGGCATATATGGGTTCTCTTCGTACAGATACTCCGTGAGCGGGACAAGCAGGCCTTGTCGCGCCCCATACCGGTGCGCGTCTCCGGCGCCGAAGTCGAGGATATCCGGTCCGCGCCCGCTCATGAACTGCGTCTCGGCCCATATCTGATAGCCGTCGAGCGGCTGATAGTGCAGGCGTACGGAGACGCCGGGGGTCCTCTCCTCGTACCTGCGGCTAATGGCCTCGAACGCGGGCACCCAACCGGGATGCTCGCCCATGTGAGTCGCGAAGTATATCTCGTTTTCGCGCCCTGCAGCGGCCGCCGGCTCGCCCTCATCCACCGTCGAGCAGCCGGCGACGACTGCGAGCGACAGCATCGCAACTGATCCCGCGCACGTCGCCATGACGGTGGCGCGCAGTCGGGCGCCCAAGTTGGTCCGCTCGGTCACCGGTCCCTCCCACCTGCCGACGCGGCGGCCGACCCGAATGTTCCTGTTTCCCATGCCGGGGGGCGACTGAGCGCTTCACGAAGCGCGGCGTACTGCCGCTTCGCCTTCTCCAGCGTGATTCGTTGCCATGCGGCCCTGCGCCCTAGCCTCTGCCGCAACCGTGCCGAGGACGTGTCGGCGACCGCCGCCAGCGAGTCGAGCCGTGCGCTCGTTCGGGCCATGGCTCGCTCCACGTCGGTGACGCGGGCCCCGTTCTCGTCCAGCGCGTGATGCAACTCCTCGACGGTCAGCTTGCGGTATATCTCTCTGTACTCGTCCGCCAGACCGCGCTCGTCGAGCTCGTCGGCGAAATAGCCCTGGAGGAGGCTCGCGAACCTGTCGGCGGCCTCTCTCGATCCGGTCTGAGACGACACAGCCCACGGGTTGTAGCTCCACGGATGCCCGGTGTCGGGCGCGAAGGCATTGAGGTGCTCGGGCACCGGATAGTCTCGCAGGGCGCTGATGAAAGAGACGTAGTTAGACAGCGTGTCGGCAGCCTCCGGCCCCGTGAGGAACTGCAGAAAATCGAGCACGCGAGGCAATCTGCCACGTTCTTCGGCGATCTTCGACACGGCGAACCACAGGTTGAAGTTCCTGTCGTTGCGCCGCCCGTCGGCGTAGGGCGTGGTCTCTTTCGTCACGGTCGGCATCGGAAACACGCCGCACTCGAACGTGACGGACTGCATTATCCCCTCCGCCTCCCACGACCCGTCCTGGTACATCGCTCCCATGCCGTTGGCGAACATCATCTTAGCCTGCTGGCGAGTGAGGCCGTTGAACCCGCGGGCCCAATAGCGAGACCAATCCTTAACCAGG
>CAZSJP010000739.1:0-2590 GCA_964606675.1 uncultured bacterium | reverse complement strand
CACTCCCGGTAGTGGGGAGTGATGCTCACTCCCGGTGGTGGGGACTCGGGCCGTGTATCCAACCACCAACGCGCCTACCCCACGATTCGCCTGTAGAGCTGTCGGTACTTCTCCGCGGATGCCGTCCACGACAGATCCTGTCGCATGCCACGCTGCATGAGTCTCTGCCATCGCGTCTGGTCGCTGAACGCGACGACCGCTCGGGCTATGGCGTAGTACATCGATTCCGGCAGGTAGTTGTCGAAGACGAAGCCGTTCCCGGCTTCGGTGTCCGGGTCGTAGTCGGCGATAGTGTCCGCCAGCCCGCCGGTTGCGTGGACGATCGGCACCGTGCCGTATCGCAGGCTGTACATCTGGTTCAGCCCGCACGGCTCGAACCTCGACGGCATGAGGAACATATCGGCTCCCGCCTCGATCTGCCGCGCGAGGTCGGCGCTGAAGGCCAGATTGACGCTCAACCGACCTGGGTACCGCTTCGCCGCGGCGTCCAGCATGTCGTGATACTGAGGGTCCCCGGTGCCGAGCACGACGATCCGCACGTCGAGCAGCATGATCTCCTCAAGCGCCCGCTCGACCAAATCGAGCCCCTTCTGCGCATCCAGCCGCCCGACCATGCCGATCAGCGGAACTGTTGGGATCGCATCCAGCCCCTGGTCCGCCAGTAGCGCTTCACGGCATGCAGCTTTGCCGCTGAGGTCGTCGGGGCCGAAGTTCGCGGCGATGGCAGAGTCTGTCCGGGGGTCCCAGTCGTCGACGTCGATGCCGTTGACGATCCCGCTAAGGTCGCTCGACCGCCACGCGAGTATGTCCTGCATACCCCGCCCGAAAGTGTCGCCGGACTGTATCTCTTCGCTATAGCGCTGGCTCACGGTGTTGATGCCGTCGGCGAATACCAGCGCCGATTTCATGAAGTTGAGCTTGCCGTAGAACTCAAGCTCATCCGGTACGAAGTGCGACCAGTCGAACCCGGTCCGAGGGAACTCCTTCCGTGGGAACGACCCCTGGTACGCGATGTTGTGGATCGTGTACAAAGTCTTGATGTCTCTGTAGATGTCCGCGGTTGTGTCCACGGCGCTCGTGGCGACCGGAATCTTCAGATACGCCGCGACGAGTCCGGTCTGCCAGTCGTGGCAGTGGACGACGTCGGGTCTCCACTCCATGCGCCGGATAAGGTGCAACGCTCGCTGTGCGAAGAACGTGAAGCGTTTGAAGTTGTCAGGGTAGTCCTTGCCATCGAGGGTGTAGAGGCCATCGCGGTCGAAGTAGACAGGGGCGTCGATGAAGTACCACGTAGCGCTATCCTCAGTTTCGTCTGTCTGCCAGAAGGAGCAGTCTACGCTCTGCCCTGCGAATGGGACGCCCTCCGGATCGCCTGTTCTACGCAGCCCGTGCGCGGCCGAGTCCACCTGGCGGTAGAGCGGCATGACGGCGCGAACGTCGCATCCTAGAGACGTCAACTCGTCCGGCAGGGCGCCGGCAACGTCTGCGAGGCCGCCCGTCTTGGCGAACGGCACCGCCTCGGGCGTCACCATGAGCACTCGAATCGGTCGGGCCATCGGATACTCCGCGTGAGGATGCGCGAGCGCGCTCCGGGTCGGTCTGGTCGGGCCGATTAGGCGGCCGGCTCTCTCGGCAGCCACGCCTTCGGGTCGACGTCCTCGAACAGACTATCCTTGGCCTCGCAGTCCTCGACAAACAGCCATTCACCGTCTTCGAGCTTGCTACCCGTGGCGGCCCGTTCGAGCAGACCGAGCAGCCTGCCGAGCCGGTCGTTGTGATCGGTGAATCGCAACTGTGAGTAGTCGGCGGCCGAGATCGTACTGATGAGGAACTGCCAGTCGGACGACTCCAGAAGCAGCAACTCCCTCGCACATTGCTTGAGAAGTCGTTGCACGTCGATGTCGTCGCTGTCGGACCATTTCCCGACGGCTTGGCAGAACGCGACCTCGCGCTCGTAGATATGCTCCCACGTCCACGACGTCGAATCGTTCAGCCATATGTAGTGATAGCCGCCCTCACCCCACGATCCTTCGGGCATCTCGACGACTTCTCGCGGTTGGATGTCACGGATTGCCGCGCTGCACGTTGCGGTGTCGTAGTCGGCGCGTGCGTCCATCTTCGTAAGCACCTTTTCGATCCAGCGCGGCCCTTCGAACCACCAGTGGCCGAACAGTTCCGTGTCGAACGGCGCGCATATCAGCGCCGATGAATCCGACGCCGCAGTGGCTAGCTGGCTGCCGACCATGTCGACGAAATGCTCTGCGTTCTCGTCGAGTCGTTCGTCGATCACGTCGGGGTCGTACAGGACTTTGTCTGCCAGATCGACCTTGCGGCCGGTCACACCCCAGTACCGATGCCCGCCGGGGAAGCGCATCTTGTGGAAATCCAGGTAGCTCCCGTCGCCGGGGTACCCCCACTCGCCGGACCATACCTGCAGGCTGCACTCGGGGTGTCTCGTGAAGAACGCGACCGGCTTCTGGGATGGCCGGACACCGGCGGTGTAGTAGGGAAGCATCGGCGTCAGTTCGCGTTCCTCGTCGGCGCCGGGATACGCTTCCTGGAACTGCTCCCACAGCGCTTTGAGGCCCTC
>CAZSJP010000738.1:0-2591 GCA_964606675.1 uncultured bacterium | reverse complement strand
GATCGCAGTGGTCGGATCGCGGCACTTGGCCTCGACGGTGGCGGCCTTCGGCCGGTCACCGGCCCGGGCGCCTCCCCCGGCGAGCACGACGGGTTCCCGCAAGTCTCACCCGACGGGCGCTACGTAGCGTTCATGCGCAAGGATCGCAGCCTCCATCCCGCTCCGAGCACGGCCTGCGTCGCCTCTCTTTCGGGCAGTTCTCCTGTGGAGGCCGGGAGCGCACATGGTGGGGGGCGGCATCACATGGGTCGCTGCCGCTGGTCGCCCGACTCGGCATCGCTGATATTGACCGATTCGCGTGGCGGCGAGCGTCGGCTCCGAACCGTGAGCGTGCCCGACATGGAAACCGTCTGGGAGTTCGCGCACAAAGACATCCGCGGCTGCGGATTTGCGCGGGACGGCGGTCACGTCTGGTGCGTTACGCGGGACGAACTCCTGTGGATCGCATACCCCGGCGGCAACGTCGAGCATCGTATCTGTATCGGAGGCCCCGGCGGCGGCAGCAAAGACATCCCGGTCTATGACGTGAACGACCCATGCATACAGCCGACAGCGGACGGGCCATCCTTGCTGTTCCTCCGCCCTCGCTCGCATGTCTGGCGTTGGCAGGTCGGTGCACCCGGAACGGCCATCGCGCGCGAATCCGATCGGTCGGTTCGTGCCGAGGAACCGGAACCGCGGAGGGAGAAGGCGCCGTTCGAGCTGGAGGACGGCCGCGAGATCTCCATAGCCCACGGAGATCCGGCGCGGCCGAAGCGCTTGGCGGCTTTCACCACCGGAGTGAGCCCGAGCATCAGGGCGCGGCTCGGCGAGGCGGGGTATGAGACTCTGACCGCTGAGGATCGCGACGCCGACGGGGCCTGGCGCGAGAGATACGAGAAGGCGATCCAGTCCGCGTGCGCAAGGAAGGCTCCGTCATTGGCGGGCGGGCGGCCCGTGGCGGCGATCAGCATGTATACCATGGCGGCCGATCTGCTGTCAATCCTCTGCGAGTCGACCGCCCAGTTGCACGCGGCCGTTCTGGTCGCGCCGGATCTCCGGACCCACGAACTCGCCGACGTGGAGGCGTTGGCCGACCTTGTCCGGATTCCGCTATTCATCGTGCACCCGACCCGTACGGCCACGTCGACCGACAAGATTGAGGCGCTGACCGCGAAGGTCCGCTCGAACGGGCATCGGTGCGACGTGATGTTCGTCGACGACACCGACCCGCTACACGCCCATCGCGAGGTAGCGCTGGATGGCATCGTGGCATTCCTTGACGACGTCGCGCCGCACGGTACGCCGTAGCCGGCGCGGCCTTGATGTTCCGCCTCCGCGAACGCGAGCAGGCACGCGAACGCATCCGCAGCAATGAGACGCTCGACGTCGACACCACGTGAGAACGGGCCGGCGCGGATCCTGGGAGGAGCCACCGAGAACGCGCGCCACCCATTTTCCGATTCGGGTCCGCGGCGCATCCCTACCAATGAGACGGGACAACCCCGTCGTGACTGCCCAGACCTGCAACCGGAGCGACCCGATGGCGCCCCAGGCCGAGATACGCCAAGACCTCGACTTCTTCTTCACCACGATCTTCGACGTCCACCCGAGGCCCGACTGGCGGGTGCCGATGCCGCGCCTCGAAGAGGAGATGGAGCATTGCCGCGCCCGGGTCGGATCGTGCCGGAGCCCTGAGGACCTGGTGAATCTCTGCCGACGGTTCCTTCGTGTGATGGGAGACGGGCACACCATCATCTTTGGACACAACGTTGTCGGTGGGCGACGCCTCCCGCTGTTCACGCGGCCCATCGACGGGCACGTGGTCGTCGACGACGTGATACCGGTCCCTGGCGCCGAGGTCGTCGAGCGAGGTGACGCGATCGTCGCCGTCGATGGGCAAGAGACCGAGGGGCGCCTTGCCGACTTGATGTCGCGGTCCGCGTGCAACAACGTCGTGTATGGCAGGCTGGACATACTCAAACACGCGTTCGGACTGTTTGCCGGTGAGACGCGCGACGCGGTCGAGCTTGTCGTGGCGAAGGCGTCGGGCGAGGTGGTCGCGGTGAACGTGCCGTTTCCCGCCCCCGACGACGAGACGATGAAGGAGGCATTCAGGCGCGGCGAGCGAGATCGGTACATGCGGCCATTCGAGACGCGCTTCCTCGACGACGTCGAAGCCGGCTACTTCGCGTACCGAGCGTGCACGGATCGCGAGACGGTGCGGGGGTGGGACATCATCCTCGCATCCGTCGAGGCCCTGGGCCTGACGCTCGATGACGTGCCCGACGTTGAGGAGACGGCGTGGGCGTTCTTCGAGGAACTGCGAGAGCGTGGCTGGCGCCGCCTCATCGTCGATCTCCGCGACAACGGCGGCGGCGCCTCCGGGGTGGGAGAACACTTGTTCAAATACCTGACGCGAGGCGAATGGGATAGCTACGGCTACGACATCAAGGCCTCGCGACAGATGCAGGAGCAGGACAGGGGATTCCCCGACGACGAGCCGGGGACGATACGGAAGTCCGAGGGCGAGACTATGCGCTTCCCGTACCGGTCCCGCCTCGACGACGACCGCATGGCGAAGCTGGTGCCGTTCGACGGTGAGGTCGTCC
>CAZSJP010000737.1:0-2598 GCA_964606675.1 uncultured bacterium | reverse complement strand
GCATCAGAGCGCATGGGCGCGACATGGAAGATGTCCGCCGCCCGGTGGCCGGCCGTATCCATGAACGCCGAGAGGGTGCGCTCGACGACGGGCATTCCGGGGGGGAATACTCTCGATGGGTCGGTGGACAGGGCGGCTGCCAACGTCAGATATCCGACCTGGCATCTGGCCCAGGGTGCGCGCTTCGAAGGTGAACGACGCGAGACAGCGTCGGGCGGGAACAGATTGACCGGGGCGCGGTACGCTGAGGGGGCCGCAAGCCTCGAAACGACCGGGATCGAGCAGTTCGCCGCGTCGGCCGGCGTCGAGCGTCGCGTCGACCAGCAATACGACACGTCACGGTCGGCATGGCAGGACCGCCAGCGGACGTTGACGCAAGTTTGGCGAGCCGCGGCGCGGAACTGGCACGGCGTGTCGTTCACCGGCGAATACACGTGGCGGCAGCGTGAGCAGCCGTCGGTCGGCGGCGCGGAGATATCGGACGTTGCCGACGTGGACCTGCGGTACGATCCGTGGGACGGCGCGGTGCGAAGTGCGTTGCGATACCGCGTCTCGTCAACCCGCACTGCCAGGCGCGAGCGGATCTACGTCTACGTCGGCCCCTCAAGGGGCAGCTACCGCCCGCTGGAGACGAACGACGCCCCACCGCCCTACTTGGGAGACGCCGACGTGGAAGCCGTGCCGCCCGGCGACCCCGAAGGCTCGTACGATATGCGCTACGTGACGACCGGGGACTTCAGCCCGACCGTTGACCTCGATGCTTCGTGGCGACTGACGCTGCAACCATGGCGCATCTGGAAAGGCGCGCCCGACCCGAGAAGCAATCGCCGGCGGCCATTGTGGCAGGCCATTCTGGCGAACGTCGCCACCGAGACGACGGTACAAATCAGCGAGACCGACTCAGCCCGAACCAGGGAACTCTATCTGGTGCAGTTCTGGACGTTCCGGAAGCCGGGCAGATCGCCGACGGTGAGGGGATCTATCAACCTGTTGCAGGACGTGACGCTCTGGCCCAACGCAAGCCGCGGCGATCTTCGCCTGAGAGCGCGGTCGTCCGAGGACTACGACGCTTTCATGATCGACGCGGGAGGCGAACCGTCGGTCACCAGAGCGCGGGAGTTCTCCGCGCGTGGCCGCGTTCGATTCCCGACCGTCCAGACCGATTGGCGCGGCGAGCTGAAATCCGAGCGCGACTGGCGAACCGACGCCCGCTTCAGCTACCGAGCGGAGAGGCTGATGTTCGACCAGACGTGGGCCTATCACCCCTCGCTGCAAGTGGAAATCGCGCTACGCAACGAAAACGGCGTCGCCGACGACCCGACGCCCGATGTCGACCGGTCGCTTGACCCGTCCAAGCGGATTCGGGCGTACGTCTTCGGCCTGGAACCGAGCTTCAGGCGGGCGTGGGGCGGCAAAGGTCTTGTGCGCGTGACCGGGTTGTGGTCGGCAGTGTTCGCAGAGAACCTGGCCTCCGGCAGGGAACTCCCCGTTCGTTTGCTCTCGGGCCGAAACGTCGGGCGAAACTACCGCTGGACGGCCTTCGCCTCGTACCGATTGTCGTCGCTCGTCACGGCCACGCTGAACTACACCGGGCGGAGAACGCCCGGCAGGGACGTTGTTCACAGCGGCCGGATGGAGCTGCGAGCGATATTCTAGCCCGTGTCTGAACCTGCATCGCCGGGGCGATCCGGGCCGAGTCGGCGAGCGAGGCCAGGATAGGTGGCGTCTATGCACTCGGGGCAGAGACCGTGTGTGGGCTGGGCCTCGGTGTCAGTGACCAGATAGCCTTCCAGATCCTGCCATCGTCCTTTGGTGTCTCTTATTTTCTTGCAGCCAGCGCAGATAGGGAGCATCATTCGCAGAGATCGTGTCTCGCAAGTTGCCTCCTTCAGCTCGGACTGCATCGGGCTTGCCATCGCGGCTAGCCCGACTTGCTCGCCGATCACTTCAAGGTACCCCGTCAGCTCCTCGCCGAACATACCTTTCCGCCTGTCGCTGAGCTGGAGCAAACCGATGCATTCACCGGCCGCCTTGACGGGGATCAGCGCCACGGATTCATAGCCCAACTCAAGGCACTGGCTTCTCACCCTCACGGCGTTCCGCTCGTCGCCGGACATAGAGGAGACCAGCGCCGGGAAGCTGTTGGTACAGAACGTGCCGTTCGCCGTCCATAGCTGACACGAGGCCGCAGACTGCCCGCGAATGACGCAGCCGCACATGCATTCTAGGAGGTAGCCCTTGCCATCGGGATCGTCAAGTCTTGTGCCGTCGCCACCGATGGCACACAGGCTGCTCTCGTGCCGGATGAACGACGCTGGGAAGCCGTCATGGACGTAGCACGGGTAGTCGCCGTCAGCGCGCAGGCGAATGGCGGCCGCCTCGCAGCCGGTGAGGTCTCGGACATACCCCACCACGGCCTTGAGGGCGGATCGGAGATCGGGGTCACCACTCAACGTGCTGCTGATTCTCCTGATGGCATTGTGCCTCGTCCGGGCAACGCCCAAGGCGACCTGAGGGGTTTCCACATGAGTGTCCTCCGACGCGGTGGCGAGATGGCGTTTATGGATGCAGCTGGTCCCGTGCTTCCGGCCGCGGCGC
>CAZSJP010000736.1:0-2606 GCA_964606675.1 uncultured bacterium | reverse complement strand
GCCGGGCAGCAACGGAAGGTCCTACGGCGCCACCGGAACGCTTCTGCTGAACCTGACCTCGTGCCTCGAACTGACGTTGTTCAACGGCAAGCATCGGCACACTGGCCCGGACGTGCTCGTAAGTGAGGAGACGGGCGATCCGGCCGCCTTCGCCACTTTCGACGATTTCAAAGCCGCCTTCGAGGCGCAGACGCGCTGGCTCGTCGAACGAGCGACAACCCTGAACGACACGTTGGGCCGCGCCCACCAGGATTTCTGCCCAACGCCCATACTGTCGGCACTCTTTGAGGGACCCATGGAGAGTGGGAAGGAGCTGAACCAGGGAGGCGCGACGCTCAACTCGTCGGGAGCCACCATAGTTGGACTGGCCGACGTTGCAGATTCGCTGACCGCGATCCGGCAGGTCGTGTTCGAGGAAGGCATGCCGTTCGGGGAATTGCTCGACGCCATTGAGAAGGATTTCGAAGGCTACGAAGCTCTGCAAACGCGCCTGATGAATCCGGAAAAAACGCCCAGGTTCGGGAATGAGCACCCGGTAGCCAATGCCAACGTCGGATGGATCGTCGAGTTGGCGGATCGCCTTTTCGCGGCGAAAGAGAACTACCGCGGGGGGCAATATCGTGTCGGGTACTGGAGCATGACCAACCACGCCGGATTCGGCCGGCTGATGGGAGCCACGCCCAATGGCCGGAAAGCCGGCGAAAGCTTCGGCAGCGGCATCACCCCCGTCTCGAAGGTCACTCCGTCTCTCACCCAAGTGCTCAACTCCGTGGCGACGTTGCCCGCAGCCCGCCTCTCCAACGGGGTGGCGTTCAACCTCAAGTACACTCCGGAGGATGGAGATAGGGAGGCGATGCTGGGCAATTTCGCCGCCTCGGTCGAAGCATACTTCGACGACTCCGATGGAGGAAACAGCGGAATGGAAATCCAGTTCAACGTGATGAACCACGATACCTTCGTCGAAGCGATGGCAAATCCCGAGGATAATCCCGAACTACTCGTCAGGGTATCGGGTTACACGGCTTACTTCAGGGACCTGAACCCCCAGATGCAGAAGGAAGTCATCGACCGCACCGAGTACCGACTGTCGACAGGCGCGATCGTAGACCACGCTCCGATTCCGCTGCCCGAAGGGAAGGGTTGAGCCATGATGTCAGAACTGAAGCGCATCCTGTTACGCGTGGTTGCCACCCTAACGACCGAACGACGGCGCCTCTCGATGTTGCGGAAACGTTCTCGCGAGCTGATCGAGAACCTGGTGGGCGCTGCCACGGACGACTTCCTGGAGGTACTGCTCGCCGGTCTCGACGTTGCGTTCGCACTGTCCAAGGGCTACCGACGAAACATCAAAGGCTTCACCGGGCGCTATCTGTTCCGGACGGCCGGCGATAAGGTCCAGACATCGGTCATCTTCGCGGACGGCGACATGACGCGCGATGAGGGTTCGATAGACGACTGGGACACGAGGGTCACGTTCAAGGACCCTGCCGCACTGAGGCGATTTCTCTTCGCGAAAGATCCCGACATTCTCGATTCGCTACTGGCTAACGACGTCGACGTGGATGGAAACCTCAACTACATCTACAAGTTCGGCTTCATGGTCAGGGACCTGGGCCAACGGCTCGGCATCGCGTGACCGTTTCGGGCCATGAACGCCGTACCGCTGGTCGTCGACGTCAAGAGGCACAGCCTTGAGGACGGACCGGGCATTCGTAGCGTGGTCTTCTTCAAAGGATGCCCGCTGCGGTGCGTCTTCTGCCACAGCCCGGAGAGCCAGGACCCAAGGGCCGAGGTAGCCTTCTCATCGCGCGAGTGCATCGAGTGCGGAAAATGTGCCGACGTCTGCCCCGAGCAGGCTGCGAGCCTCGAACGGGGCGACCGCATCGACAGGAGCAAGTGCGACCGCTGCGGGAAATGCGCCGAGGAGTGCCCGGGAAACGGCCTGAGACTGATCGGGCGTTCGTTCACCGTCGACGCGTTGGCGGAGGTCCTCCTCCGGGACATCCTGTTCTACCGTCACTCGGGAGGCGGCGTCATGGTATCTGGCGGCGAGTGCACCCTGTACCCCGACTACCTCGGAGCACTCCTCGAACGGCTGAAGGCCGAACAGGTGCACGTGGTCCTGGAGACATGCGGCCACTTCGACTATGAGGCGGTCAGGCGCAAAATACTCCCCCACACGGACCTGATCTACTACGACGTCAAGATCGCCGACCCGGCGGCCCACAGGAAGTACCTGGGGACGACGAACGACCGGATTCTCGGCAACCTCCGCAGCCTTCTGAGGGGGACGAACGGTGTACTGGTTCATCCTCGCATCCCGCTTGTCCCGGGCGTAACCGCGACGCGAGAGAACCTTGCGGCGATCGTGGATATCCTGTGCGACGCCGGCGCCGACGACGTTTCGCTCCTGTCCTACAATCCGCTCGGAATCGACATGGCATCGTGTTTGGGAAGGAGCAAGCCACCGCTCCCGGAGCGTTTCATGGACCCGGATGAGGAAGCGCGGATCCGGCGCGATTTCGCGGAGATACTCGACCGGAAGCGCCGGGCCTAGATGTGGAATGTCATGACGTTGTCACCACCCAAGCTGAGGAAGTTGATGA
>CAZSJP010000735.1:0-2608 GCA_964606675.1 uncultured bacterium | reverse complement strand
TTTCTGCAGTCTGCCGGATTCCGTGCACACTGCGTACACGACGAACCCGAACTGCGCGACGCGCTGGCAAACAACTCGTTCGATTCCATCATTCTGGACACGATGCTATCCGACGGCAAGGGAATCGATCTGCTTCCCGTCATCGAAGAGGCGGACCCCTACCAGGAAGTCATCGTCATAACTGATCCGTCTGAAGCCGATCCGTCCGGCGGCAACGATGCAATGTCCGCCATCGCGATGGGCGCCAACTCCTATCTGCAACGCCCCGTTCGGTCGCCCGCGTTGCTCAGTCGCGTCCAGACCGCCATCACCACCCGGCGCTTCCACCAGCACACCAGCCATCTGCTGGAGTCCACCTGTCAGAGCGATACGGCCTTGGGGCATCGAGTCGATGGCCTGCAACGTACGATGAGGCTCGACAAAGAGCTCATGTCGATTATGGACTATCGGCGAGTGCTCGACGCGATCCTCACCGGCATTCTGGACATGACTCGTGCCGACGTGGCTGCCGTGATACTCATCCGGGACAGGGTCTCGTCGGTGGTGGCGCTCGCCAAGCCCGGCGTCCGACTGCCAGCGAGGGAGGCCGTGCTCGAATCGCTCCTGCATCGATGGGAGACATGGGGCGGAAACCCGACTCGGCGGGACGCGCTACAATGGTCGGGCATCGACGAAGAGGCGTCCGGTAAAGTCATCGATGCGGTCGTTGAGCCGCTGATGGTGCAGGACGCGCTTATCGGGGCGCTCGGCGCGTTCATGACGGGCGACGCCGTGCTGGAGCCGGAAGCCGCCGCGCTGATACCCATCGTCGCGGGTCGCGCCGAGATCGTCGTCGAGAACGCATTCTCCCACGAGCACACCAAGATACTTGCGACTACCGATGCCCTCACCGGGCTGGCGAACCGTCGAGTGTTCCTCGAGGCCAGCGCCAGAGAGTTCGAGCGATCCCGTCGCAGGCAGATCAGCGGGCGCGACGTGGACGAGCTGTCTCTCCTGATGTGCGACGTCGACCATTTCAAGAACTTCAACGACACATACGGACATCAGTTGGGCGACAGAGTGCTCGAAAAGGTCGGCGCGGTCATGATGCACGAAGCGCGCCGCGTAACCGACGTGGCCGCACGCTACGGCGGCGAGGAGTTCATCGTCGTAGCTCCCGATACCTCCATGGAAAACGCCCATGCGCTCGCCGAACGTATACGCACAGCGTTGTCCAAAGCGACCATCGATTCCGACGACGGCCCGCTGCACATTACCGTCAGCTTCGGCGTCGCCACCTATCCCGACTGCGGCGCCGAGACCGTCGAGAAGCTGATCGAGCAGGTCGACAGCGCCATGTACGCCGCCAAGCAGAACGGACGGAACCAGGTATCGCTGGCCCCGGTCGTCGATATCTCGCAGGAACCGACTTCTACCCCTTCCTCATAGCGCAATGAGTCATCGCCGATGCCCTCCATATGGAAACGTCTGCGCCACGGCCTGGCGCGTACGAGATCGCAATTCACCGACCGACTTCAAGGGCTGCTGCACGGCAGAGCGCTGACCGCCGAGGCCATCGACGAGCTGGAAGAACTGCTCATCGGAGCCGACGTCGGAGTCGAAGCCGCGGCCGGCATAGTCGAGAGCCTCGAAGACGATCCTCGACGCACCTCGGCCGACTCCGGCTGGGTCATAGAGTCCGTGCGCTCTCATCTTGTCGATATCCTGTCTGGGCATTCGTCCGCTCTCGCCACTAGCGACGCGAACGACACGAGTGCCAAGCCATCGACAACCGTCGTCATGGTCGTGGGCGTCAACGGCGTCGGCAAGACAACGACGATCGGTAAGCTTGCCGCTCGCCTGGGCGGCGAGGGCCACGGAGTCCTGATTGGCGCGGCGGACACGTTCCGCGCGGCCGCCGACGAGCAGATCGATGTCTGGGCGAAGCGCGCCGGAGCGGACATCGTTCGCGATCAACAAGGGGCCGACCCCGCCAGCGTGGCGTACGGCACCGTCGAAGCCGCACGATCGAGAGGCATGGACTACGCGCTGATCGACACTGCCGGCAGGCTGCATACCAAGTCGAATCTGATGGCGGAACTGGTCAAGATGAAGCGCGTCATCGGCAAACTCGACCCGGCGTACCCACACGAGACGCTGCTCGTGCTCGACGCCACCAATGGACAGAACGCGCTCGTCCAGGCGAAGCAGTTCAACGACGCGCTCGGCGTCACCGGGATCGCCCTGACCAAGCTCGACAGCAGCGCACGGGGCGGCATCGTCATCGCCATCGCGCAGGAACTCGACATCCCCATCAAATTCGTCGGCGTAGGCGAGCAAGTCGACGACCTCCAAGACTTCGACCCCGAATCCTTCGCCGACGCCCTGTTCGACATCGAGCGGGATGAGGACGAGTAGGGTCCTTCGGCGTTCTGCGCATAGGTCCAGGATCAGAACCGCACGCGCAACACGTCGACCGTCCGTAGCAGACTTCCATCGATGGGGCTGATGCGCCAGTACGGCACCAAACAGCGACGCGTTTGCAGTTCGGGTGCAGCCGCGAGCCTACGCCTCGCCCTGGGCGACGAGACCCGATCCTGAGACTCACGTGCCTCTCTCGCTTTCTGCT
>CAZSJP010000734.1:0-2609 GCA_964606675.1 uncultured bacterium | reverse complement strand
CCAGCCCAGCGTGGATCGCCAACGAAGCCAGGTGCGGTTTCACCGAGAACCGCCACCCGTCTGCGGCCCCATTCGATGTCCGGCGCAGTTCCGTCATAGGCGACTCAGGGTGCTTCCGCGGCCTTGTACGCGACGTTGAGCGCATACTTTCGCACCCCGAGTTGCTTGATGAGGTCGATGAGCCGAACAACGCGGCCGTACTGTAGCTCCGTATCGGCCGAAATGAGCGCTTGGAGGCCCGCGTCTCGGCCGAGTTCGGCGCGAACGTGCGTCACCAGCGAATCCTCCGATGTCTGGCGGTCGTTCAGATAGAGGTCCCCGTGCCGCGTTAGCGTGATCGACAGCGTGGTCGGCTGCGTATCGTGGCCCGTCGCGGCTCTGGGAAGCTCCACCTCGATGGCGGCTTTCACTATGTAGCTGGTCGTGACCATGAAGATGATCAGGAGCACCAGGGTGATGTCCACCAGCGGCGTGACGTTTATGCCGGTTATCGCTTCCTCGTCGTCATGCTGTTCGGTCGCCATCGCTCCCCCCAGTTTTCGTCTCAGGCTGCGAGCCGGCCTCGGCGCCGGCGATGACCGCGTTAGCCAGGTACTCGGCATTCGCCACGATCGCCCTCACCTTCGCCTTGAGCGTGTTGTACGCAACCACCGACGGGATCGCCACCAATAGCCCGATGGCGGTGGCCACCAGCGCTTCGGATATACCCGCCATCACCACGGCAGCGCCGCCGGCGATGTCTCCGGCCAGGTCCATGAACGCTTTGATTATGCCGAGAACGGTCCCGAATAGGCCGATGAACGGCGCGTTGTTGCCGAGGGTGCCCAGGATTATCAGGTTCCGCTCGTATCGGAGCCTTTCCTGAGTGAGCGCTGCCGCCATCTCACGTTGCATGGCGTCGGGCCCTTGATCGAGAACCCGGAGGCAGGCCGTGACGGCCCGTCCTTCCATGGGCGGCAGGCTCTCTGCCAGGGCGAGGGCCTCGTCGGTTCGCCCACCGCGGAGAAGCTCCTGCAGTCTCCGGCCGGGCGGCTCGGCATCGACGGTGTTTCTCCGGTAGAATAGCCACCGCTCGACGGTTACGCCCACCGAGAGCACCGAAAGCCCGAGGAGGAGGTACATGATCCATTCAGCGCCCGTCACCGCGATGGCTTGCGAGAGCAATTCGGTCAGCCGAAGCCCAAGGATGACGTGCATCAGCAGCCAGATACCGATGACCAACGCAGCGAGATAGGCCCAGAGAAGTGGGTTCGCGCCCTTTGCCAGCCGTCCGGGCAACGATGGCTGACGCTCACGTTCGCTCATGGTCGGCTCTCCTCGTCGATTGCGCGCGGCAAGCACGCGCCGTAGGAAAGCTGTCTCCAATCGCCGGCATCCCCAAGGTCACGGCTGCCCTGACAAGACGGCTAGATCACGCACCCGCGGTCGTGCACGTTGCGCTCCCTACTTGACACCGGTCGCCAGCGACCGTACCGGTAGTGTGTAGAACTCCAACGCAGCTTCGCCCGCTCGAGAGGCGGCTCTGTCGCGGCTATCGCGTTTGGCAGGGAGGGTACATTATGTCAGGGCCCGGCATCGTCCGTCTGGTCGCCTCTCAAGACAAACTTTGCGCGTGCACCGCATGGATGACGCCGACGTCGTCGGCCTTCCCCTCAACCACCTGCAGCCGGGCTGAGGAGCGACCCCATGTTCGACAAGCCCAAGGAACCTTTCGCCTGGGACCATCAGGCGTACGACAACAACTACCAGAACTGCGGTCTGACCGGGTACACCGGTATGGACTACCACACCGTGGCGCAGCTCTCGGTCAGGCCGGCGTGGCGCGCCCAGGTGGGGTCTCGCGGCTTCTATAAGGCCGGGTTGGCCCTGATGACGGACGGCACCCTCATCGCCTCGCCGGTCGACATGCTTGCTCCGCGGCGGAAGCCGCCTTTCTCCAGCGGGCTGGTGGTGGAGAGCTGGCCCGTCAAGCTACACAAGTCCACGGACGGCGGCCGCTCCTGGGCACCCATGGCGCACACTCCCCTGGTAGGCAAGGAAGGCTCCCTGACCTGCCTCGACAGCGGCATGCTGCTGTTTACCTCTGAGTCTCTGGACGGTGTGGCCTGGTCCGACGACGGCGGCGCCACATGGGAGCATGTGGACTTCAAGACTCCCAGAGAGGACGAGTACCAGGCGGTCTTCGCGGTGCGCGCCCCCATCGTGCACCCCGACGGCACCATATCCTTCGTTCGCAGCGTTGGCACCATGGAGGGTCAGGCTCCCGAAGGATACGCGTCACCAAAGTCCCAGGCCTGGCTCATCCATTCAGCCGACGGCGGCCGCACGTGGAACGACCGCACACCGATCAAGACCTGGGACGACACGTTCCCCCTTTTCGCCGAGGCCGATTTCGAGCGCCTGCCCGATGGACGCATCCTCGCCAGCAGCCGCTTCGAATGGCTCCACCCTCTCGAGGGAAAGCCCCTTCCCTATCCGCCGGGCAAGATGCCCAACGACCACGCCGCCGGCCACATGGTGCTCACCGAAAGCAGCGACGAGGGGCTGACCTGGTCCGAGCCGCGCGAGTTTCTCCAGTACAGCGAGGTGCAGGGCCAGCTCTGCATGTT
>CAZSJP010000733.1:0-2619 GCA_964606675.1 uncultured bacterium | reverse complement strand
GTACGACGTCAACGCGCCCCGCTTCAGCAGCGAATACGGGTTCCGATCGGTACCCCAACGGGAGACGGTGGACGAGATGATATCCCCTGAGTTCCAGTGGGAGCGCAACGGTCCGCTGCACAACGTCTGGGATTTCCACCACGGCAACTGTGGATGGATGAAAGGGGTGATGCCCGAGTTCACCGATCCGTCACTCCGCGATACGGCGTTCGGCCTGCCCCCGTCTCTGGACGAGTACTTGATGGTCTCGCAGGAGGCACAGGCAACGCTGATGCGGTACGCGGTCGAGTGCTACCGACGCCGAATGTTCGGCACGTCGGGGTCGCTGATCTGGCAATACGACGAGCCATGGCCGGCGGTCACGTTCAGCCTGGTGGACTTCTACGGCAGACCGAAAGCCGCGCACTACTGGGTCCGGAACGCGCACGCGCCCCTGATGGGCATGTTCTACAACGAGGGCAACGCGTCCGACGGCGACGCGCTTGCCTTCTGGGGCGTGAGCGACAACCTGGATGCAACGACGGGCACACTGCGCATCAGGCGGCTCGATCACACCGGGGGTATTCTCGGCGAGATATCGGAGCACGTGACGCTGGGGCCGAACGCGGCGACCAGGCTCGTCGATGCCATGCCGCCGGAACTCACCATCGAGAACGCGGCGAGCGAGTTCCTGCACGCGGAGCTGCGATGTGGCGACCTGGTGAGCGAAAGGACCCATCACGCGGCGATGCGCAGAGACTGGCTTCTGCCGAACGTCGGGATTGGTGCGAAGGCGGAGCGGGTATCCGAGTGCTGCATCCGCGTGGCGCTCTCGTGCGACAGCTACGCCCACTTCGTCTCGGTGTCGGTCCCGGACCCGACAGCACGATACACGGACAACTTCGTCGATCTCTTTCCCGGCGAGCCGCGGACGATCGACATCTCGACCAGAGAGTCGGAGCCCATCACCACCCGCGCCGCGAAGGCCGAACCGATTCAGATCGCGGCCGATTAGCTCTGCGGAGCAGAAGGAGACGAATCGTGGAGAACACGCTGTCGCCGGACGTGCAAATGCAGTTGATGCGCCCGGGTCAACTGGAAGCCGCCGGTCGGGCGTTCCCCGTCGTGTACGTGCCGTTCGGCCTGATCGAGTGGCACGGTCCGCACCTGCCGCTCGGCAACGATGCGCTGAAGGCGCATGCAATACTCGTCAAGACGGCCGAAGAGTCCGGCGGCGTGGTGTACCCGCCGGTCTACATCCACAGCGATTTCGAACAATCGATCCCCGTAATGTCGGAGCTTTTCGAGCGGCTCAAGAAGACTGGCTACAGGGCGATCATCGGCGTCTCAGGGCACAACGTGGAGAATCAGATAGACATGGTGAACGACGCGCTTGCACCGGTCGCCGCCGGCGGCACTGTGGCGGGAATCGGCCTGTGGGAGATCACCCTGAGCCAGTGCGACGAATCGGGCACCGACCACGCCGCCAAGTGGGAGACCTCCAACATGATGTTCTTCTATCCCGACCGGGTGGACATGTCGGAGTGGCCCGATGGACCGATAGACTTCGTCACGGGAATCCCGTACGGCGTCAGGGGCCTCGACCCGCGCGAGCACGCGTCCGCGGAGGTAGGCAAGCGCAACGTCGAGCTTGCGGTTGGGGCCATCGGCAGGAAGGCTCGCGAGCTACTCGAATCGCTACCCGAAGACCAGCGCGAGTTCAACATCGAGGCGATAGCGCCCGGCACATGGTGGTGTGTGTAGCCATCGGGCGAGCATCGCGACACCTACTACGACTGTCCGCGCCGCCGGTGCCGCACCGATTGGGACTGTGGCAGGCAAGCGCCCTACAGCCGAAGGAGACGAACCGTGGACAACACGCTATCGCCCGACGTGCAGATGCAGCTCATGCGCCCAGGCCAGCTAGAAGCCGCCGGTCGGGCGTTCCCCGTCGTGTACGTGCCGTTCGGCCTGATCGAATGGCACGGCAGGCACCTGCCACTTGGGAATGACGCGCTGAAGGCGCACGCGATACTTGTCAAGACGGCCGAACAGTCCGGCGGCGTTGTGTACCCGCCGCTGTACATCCACAGCGATTTCGAACAAGCGATCCCCGTCATGTCGGAACTGTTCGAACGGCTCAAGAAGACGGGGTACAGAGTGATAATCGGTGTCTCCGGGCATAACGTGCAGAGCCAGATCAGCATGGTGAACGATGCGCTCGTACCCGTGATCGCCGACGGGACAGTTGCCGGAGTCGGGTTGTGGGAGATGAGCCTCAGCCAGTGCGACGAGTCGTCCTCGGACCACGAAGACAAGTGGGAAACGTCGAACATGATGTTCTTCTACCCGAGCCGCGTGGACATGTCCGAGCTCCCGGACGGCCCCATGAACCTCGACATGAAGCCACCGCACGGCATCGGCGGGCTCGATCCGCGCGAACACGCCTCGGCGGACGTGGGCAGACGCAACGTCGAGCTTGCGTCAGCCGCCATCGGGAAGAAGGCGCACGAACTCCTCGAATCGCTACCCGAGGACCAGCGCGGCTTCAACATCGAGGCCATCGCGCCGGGGCCGTGGTGGTTGGTCTGAAGCGGCGAGCGCCGTACGACCCAGAGCGGTACTTCGCGGGTGTACCAC
>CAZSJP010000732.1:0-2621 GCA_964606675.1 uncultured bacterium | reverse complement strand
TCGGCCTGGGCGGCGCACTGCTGCTAACGCGGCATCGGCGCGCGTCTCGGAGCGAGTGTTTCTGGCGCGGCGTGGCTCTGGCGGGGGTGCTGTGCCTCCCGCACATTCTCTGGCAGGTCGCCAACGGATGGCCGACGCTTGAGTTTGTCGAGAACGCACAGCGGTACAAGATCGCCGCGATAGGCCCCGCGGAGTTCCTGGCCGAGCAGATCGTGACGATGCACCCGATGGCGTTCCCGCTCTGGCTCGCCGGGCTGGTATGGCTCCTCCTGCACCCGACGGGGCGACGGTATCGCGTGATCGGTGTCGCATACATCGTCGTGCTCGTGTTCTTCGTCGTGCAGCAGAGCAAGGCCTACTACCTGGCCCCGATGTACCCGGCGCTGCTCGCAGCGGGCGGATGCGCCGCCGAGGGTTTCTGGCAACGCCGCCGATGGGTGTGGCTGAAGCCCGCACTTCTCGGGCTTCTGTTGGCCGGAGGAGCGCTGACGGCTCCCCTTGCCGCGCCGCTTCTGCCGGCGGAGACGCTGGTTCGGTATCAGCGGGCGCTCGGACTCCTACCGTCGTCGGGCGAGAAGCACCGGGCCGCGGAGCTTCCGCAGCACTTCGCCGACAGATTCGGCTGGGAGAACATGACCGCCTCCGTAGCCTCGGTGTATGACGCGATGACGCCGGAACGTCGGGCCGATTGCATCGTCATCGCGTCCAACTACGGAGAAGCCGGGGCGATCAACTACTACGGTGGGCGCTACGAATTGCCCCGCGCGGTGAGCGGCCATAACAGCTTCTACCTGTGGGGACCTGGCGACACGACGCAGAGCACGGCGATCGTCGTGGGCTTGGGGGAAGATGAGTTGCGAGAGTTCTTCAACGTAGTCGAGCGGGCTGCGACGATTGACTCGCCATACGCGATGCCGTACGAGTCGAACGTCACGGTCCATGTCTGTGCGGAGCCTCGCGTGCCGCTCGACGAGCTATGGCAGCGGCTACGGCGCTACATCTAGACAGCCACCATTCCCGGGCGCGAAGGCCGGGCAATGCGGAGGATAAGACAATGGCCAAACAGATGAACTCGCGCGAGCGCGTGCTGACGGCGATCGGGCAAGAGGAGCCGGATCGCGTGCCGATCAACTACGCGTCCAACCCGGGGATCGACGCCAGGGTGAAGGAGCATTTCGGGCTGGCGAAAGACGACGGCGAAGGCCTGCGTCAGGCTCTCGGCGTAGACTTCCGCGGAGCAAGCGCGCAGTACGTCGGCCCCCCGCTCCACGAGCAGATACCAGATCGGCACGTCAACCCGTGGGGCATTCATACCCGCTGGGTCGAGCACGAAAGCGGCGGGTACTGGGATTTCTGCGACTTTCCGCTCAGAGACGCCGACGAGGAGACTATCGCCAACTGGCCGCTGCCTTCGCCCGACGACCACGACTACAGCGGCGTCGAAGCCGAGTGCGACGAGTGGGACGGGTACGCAGTCGTCGGGGGCGGCGCGGGCACGGGCGACATCATCAACAGCGCAGGCATGATACGCGGCATGGAGCAGGTGCTGGTCGATCTCTACACCGACGACCCGGCCGGGCTGCTGCTGATCGACCGGCGCGCCGACATACTGGTGGAGGTGATGCGTCGAACGTTCGAGGCGGCGAACGGCAAGATCGACGTGATGTGGATGGGCGAAGACCTCGGCTCGCAGATCACGCCGCTGATCAGCATCGAGCTATACCGCAAGCACATCAGGCCGCGACATCAGCGGTTCGTCGACCTGGCCAAGTCGTTCGACGTGCCGGTGATGATCCACACCTGCGGGTCGAGTAGTTGGGCGTACGAAGACTTCGTCGAGATGGGCTTTGCGGGCGTCGACACGCTTCAGCCCGAGGCCACGAACATGTCGCCGCGCTATCTGAAAGACAACTTCGGTGGGCGTCTGGCGTTCCATGGCTGCATTTCGACGGCGGGGCCGGTGGCGTACGGGACGGTCGACGAGGTCGACGACGTCGTTCGCGACACGCTGGATACGCTCATGCCCGGCGGCGGTTACTGCCTTGCACCGACGCATCAGTTGCAGGACAACTCGCCAACCGAGAACGTCGTGGCGATGTATGAGGCGGCGCATAAGTATGGGGGGTACTGATAGATGGCCGATGCCCGGGTGCAACTCAGGGTCGAAGGCTGGGTGAGAGAAGAATGGTTGCCAGGTCAGTTCGGGCAAGGCTTCCGCGCTGACAGAGTCAAGCTCACTTCGGGCGGCTTCTTCGACTTCGATGCGGTGAGCGACAACGATACTATCGCCGCGAATATCTCAACCAGCCGCGCCATGACACCCAGCGGGAAACGCGGCTCCCGCAAACTGATGAAGACACGCTCGGACATGTTCTTTCTCCTGCTTGCGCCGGTCGAGCGCCGCATAGTGGTACTTACGGAGTCCGACATGTTCGACCACTGGCAGAAGGAAACGGAGGGCGGCCGAGTACCCCCGCAGATCGAGTTTCTGCACGCGCGAGGCATCCCGGACGAGCTCGTGGCAAGGCTCAAGGTGGCGAAGAAGTCGGCCGCGGACGAGGTCTCGCCGCACAAGGAGAGTGAGTCCGGCGCGGCCTGATAGCTCGCCGCCGACGAAGTCG
>CAZSJP010000731.1:0-2625 GCA_964606675.1 uncultured bacterium | reverse complement strand
CTGCTGAGGCCGGACGGCTCGAAGAGGCTGACGACCTTCGCCGGCGGCGAGTCGATCGAAGTCGACTTCACGGCCAAGAAGTTCCGGCTGGTCGGCGTCGACGGTGAGACCGATGAAACCCAGGAGGTGCCCGAGTAGCACCCGGCGACGCGCCACAGCGAGTGGGGGAGCGAGGCGGCGCCCTAGACCCTATACTCTGTGCCAACTTGCGCAAGGATGTCTGGTCAGGTAGATTGTTACGGGGCATATATGCGTTCACACACGTCGCACACTGGACATGGGAGGTGACCAATGCGTCGTTCGATGCTCGTCCTACTACCAACCGCCTTCGCAATCGCGCTCGTAGCGCCGCCCGCGGGGGCCGGACCCGACATCGCTGCGGCCAATGATGGCATGGCAACGCTCAGCGCGATGATCGACTCGCTTGAGGTGCAGTCTAACGCGGTCGTCGCCGCAGTCGGCGAACTGCCCAAGCTCGATATGTCAGCGGCGGGCGACCCGCCGGTGCAGCCCAACTTCGACTCGCTGACGTCGGCGGTCGTGACGCCCTTTCGGCCGCCGGGGCCGCCAAGTGAGTGGACCCGTGAGCAGCTTGAGCAGTTCAAGGCCGATATTGAGGTGATGAAGGCAGCGCAGCAGGCGCTGATGAATGCGGCACATCGCTACAAGCGAAATGTGGAGCGACACAAGGCACGGAGGCAGCGACTCCGGGAGCAGTACGTCGAGTCGTTCAGGGATGCGATCGCAGCAGCGGGGACACGAGCCGGGATACACGGTGAGCAGGCGGGCAACGTGGATATGGAGCGGGCGCGGGTCGAGGCCCTGATGGATCGCGCCGTGGCCGCCAGGGCACCGGATTCAGGCTCGCACGGTCAGACACCGTCCGGTGCGGCTCCAGACAGCGCTTCGCCGGAATCCTCGTACGAGGCGCGTATGGCCGAGCAGGATGCAGAGCTGAGCGAAAGGTTGTTAGCTATCGCCGGCCCGAGCGCACAGGCGATGAGTGCTGCGATGGAGTTTGCCGCCGACACGGACTCCATGTACGCCTCGCTCCTGGCCCTGCGGTTGAGATATGACATGGCCTGCGAAGCGGAGATGCGGTCGACCGGGTTCGGCAGCCCGGGGCTCACTATACTCAGCCGCCTGGTCGCCAACTACGCCACTCTGGCGGATTCATTCCGCGCAACAACGGTCAGACGATACGGATACATCGTGGAGCACCGTACACCCGATTCCGGGTCCGACTTCGATCCGGAGTTCATCGAGGCGGGGTTGCGGCTTCTGACGCTCGATCCGGCCGAGTTCGTCCGGCGCCGCGAGAAGGCCCAGGCGGAGCGACGCTAGCGCCACCACGCAGCCCGGCACGCGGAACCGCGCGCGCTGTCTCAACGTTGATAGTGTTGGCCGGCCGGGGCGATACGCCGCCGTCTGGTTGACGGCTGGCCCTACTTGGCCGAGATTTCATGACGGTACACGATAGAATAGGGTTCGATACGGGCGCGGACGCCGATTCCGGGAGGAACCGAACATGACCGAAGCTACCGAAGCCGATCTGGTAGTAATAACCGATACGGCGGTTGAGAAGATCAACGAGCTGATCGCACAGGAAGAGAACGACGACTACGCACTGAGATTCCAGGTCGTTGGCGGCGGATGCGCGGGCTTCCAGTACAATCTCGCATTCGACGACAACTTCGCCGACGACGACGAAATCGTAGACATCAGGGGCATCAAAGTCGTTGTGGACGCGCTGAGCGCCCGGTACGTCGAGGGTGCCACGGTCGACTACGTCGAGACCGAGATGGGCGCGGGGTTCAAAGTCGAGAACCCGAACGTCACCAGCACGTGCGGCTGCGGCAGCTCGCACTCGTTCTGACGCCAAGAGTCCTGCGGAGCGACGAAACGACGGGCTGTAAACCGTCGGCCGGCGGCCAGCGTAACGAACCAACCGATCACGCCGTCCCGATCATGGCAGATTGGGGCGGCGCGGTGTTTGTGCCGGAGCGGCCCGTCCCATTCGAGTTCACGATGGCACGGATTTCGCCCCTAGACCCCACCGACATACCCGCCTCGGTCGAGCGACGCATATCCTTCGCTGAGTCGGGCAACCCGTTGACCTGCAAACGAGGACGGTTTCCGGATGCTGCTGGGAGAACGATCGCATCTTCGCCATCTGATTGAGCGATGGATATCGTTTAGCGTACGCCATCCGTGGATCTGCGCCGTCGGTTGGATCGCGCTCACGCTTGTCGCTATGTGGGGCGCCTCCGGCCTCAAGCTCAAGACCAACCTCGCCGCCTTGCTCCCGGAGACCTACCCAAGCGTTCGCGAGTTGGACCGGGTTCGTCAGAAGGTCGGTGGGCTCGAGCGGCAGGTGTTCGTCATCGAGTCGCCGGACTCGGCGGCGAATCGCAAGTTCGCGATAGATCTGGGCACACGCCTTCAGGAACGCGACGACATGCAGTTCGTCGAGTGGTCGACGGACATGAGCTTCTTCGACGACCACCAATTGCTCTACATGGATTACGGGGACCTCGTCACCGTCTACCGCCGGGTGTCCGCGCGCGCGCAGATGAGCATCTTCAGCGAGCCGCTGGACTTCTCCGACATCGAGGAGAAATACAG
>CAZSJP010000730.1:0-2636 GCA_964606675.1 uncultured bacterium | reverse complement strand
CGGCTACACCAGAGGCAGCGCGAAAGCGGCGTAGAGGTCGGCTTCTTCACCGTCAGCAACTGCCTGGTGAACATGGTCTCCGCCGCCAGCTACCGCGAGTTCCTGCTGCCGCGCGACCGGCGCATCTCAGAAGCATACGGCTCGGTTGGCATCCACAACTGCGCGTGGACGGCCGACCCGTACATCGACGACTATGCCAC
Source organism: uncultured bacterium (assembly GCA_964606675.1). Lineage (GTDB taxonomy): Bacteria > Latescibacterota > MWCZ01 > MWCZ01 > MWCZ01 > CAZSJP01. Next base: position 2,436 of record CAZSJP010000730.1, on the reverse strand, counting down.
AGTGCCGGACGTCGCCTACATCGACATGGGGCACGAGTCGGACATGGAGCGCGCGAAGACTGCGTTCCCGAACGCGCGCCGAGCGATCATGTACACACCGATGGACGTCGCGAACAAAGAGCTGGACGAAATCCGCGACGACTTCACCGCGATAGCCGAGAGCTACGGGCCATGCGACATGGTCCTTGCCGACATTGAGGCCGGCACGCCCGACGAGCGCGTGCTCGCGGTGATCGATCTTTGCCGCGAGATCGGCGAGATATGTGCATGACGCGCATGACGCCGCATGAGCGTTTGCGCACCGCGCTCGGCGGCGGCGTCCCGGACCGCGTGCCCGTCGTGCCGAAGATATGGGTCGACCTGGCCGCCGCGCTGACCGGGACCGAGCTTCGACAAGTCGTCGACGACCCGATGACCGCGATGCGCGTGATCGTCGATGCCGGTGTGGATCTGGGCGTCGACGGCGTGCGGGCGTTCCACTTCCCGCCTCGCCTAACCGAAGAGCGGGACGGAGCCTTGTACGAGATCGACGGCCAAGGCCGGACGTTGGGCGTCATCGACACCGGTGGCGGGCTGGGCACGCAGCTTGAGGACGTCGCCGACTATCGCGTCGACGACCCGGTGACGATGGCGTACCATAACTTCCGGGACCCACCCGAGCCGCCGGTTCGGTCTGTCGCCGAAGCGGCCCGCATCGCTGTCCCGGACGGGCGGCTGTTCGACGAGTTGGGCTGGGGCGATAGGCTACGTGCTGTCGCCAGTCTTGTTGGCGACAGCACGACGCTGATAGGCGATTGCTCGTCGGCGACGTTCGGTTTCTACATCTACCTTCGTGGTGGCATGGAACGCGCCATGCTCGACATTTTGGACGAGCCGAAGCTGGTGCAGGCCGGCATGGAGAAGGGCGTCGCCATCGCGGTTGCGAAGGGCAAGTACGCCATCGACCATGGTTTGGACATACTCCGCCTGAACGACTCGGTGGCCAACATGTCGGTCATGTCGCCGACGCACTGGCGCGAGTTCGTCTTCCCGCACATGAAAGCCGTTTGCGACGAGTTGCATGCGTACGACCCGGACGTGCTGATCTACTGCCACATATGCGGCAACGTGCTGCCGGTGCTCGAGCCGCTCGTAGACACGGGCGTCGATTGCATAGCGCCGCTCGACCCCTTGGGCGGGTTCACCCCCGGCGACGCGAGGCGGGTGGTGGGCGATTCGGTCTCGCTCATGGGCGGGGTCGACACGCTCTCGTTCGTGAACAACCCGCCGTTGGCAGTGCTGGAGGAATCCCGCCGCTGCATCGTCGAGGCCGGGGCGAATGGTGGATTCGTTCTTGGCTCGGGCTGCGTGATCCCGCGGATCGCTCGGCGCGATTGCCTCGAAGCTCACGTGATGGCCGCACACGAGTTCGGCACGTACACGAATGGAGCGCTCGGTAGCGTTTGAGACGTCGGTCGGATTGGGCCGACCGCAACATGAGATACCGAAGGGAGCAACATGGCGGAACTGGACGGCAAGGTCGCGTTGGTGACCGGCTCGGGGCGCGGCATCGGAAGGGCTACAGCGCTCACTTTGGCGCGTCACGGAGCGTCGGTTGTGCTGACCGCACGGACGGCGCCCGAGATAGAGGACGCGGCCGACGGAATCGCCGTCGACGGAGGTACGGCAGTCGCTGTTCCCGGCGACGTGACGGACGAGGTGTTTGTCGGGAGTCTGTTCGAGGCGATCCGCGAGCGGTTCGGGCGAATAGACATACTCGTCAACAACGCCGGCACAGGTCGTTTCGGGCCGGTAGAGTCTATGCCCGTGGCCGATTTGCGGGAGACGCTGGAGCTGAACGTCGTCGGCGCGTTCATGTGCATGCAGGCGGCCATCAGGCTCATGCTGGAGAAGGGCGATCCCGGCAAGATCGTCAACGTTGGGTCGGTGCGGTCGCATTGGACCGAGTCCGGCGATGGGGGCGCGTACAACGCCAGCAAATACGCGTTGCGCGGCATGACAGAGTCGGTGGCCCGGCAAATGGCGACCGAGGGCAGAAACATCGCCGTCGGTCTTCTGTGCCCGGGGATTGTCGACACGACACTGACCAACCCCGACGGCGAAGACCGGCCCGAATGGCTTAACGTCGAGACGGTAGCCAAGGCCGTGTTGCATGCGGTCACCGCGCCGCCCGACGTGAATGTCTTTGACACGGTCGTATTCCCGACAACTCAGCAGCCCTGGTGAAAGGCGTAAGCGTGGCAGACGATTGTAGGCGAATTGTGGTAACGGGCGCCTCCGGACATCTCGGGTCGCATCTTGTGCCGGAGCTAATCGCGGACGGGTTCGAAGTGACGGGGCTGGACATCGTCGACCCGGCGGCGTCGCCCGACGGATGGCGCTTCGTCGAGGCCGATCTAACGGACGCCGAGGGCCTGGCGACGGCTCTCGAAAGCG
>CAZSJP010000729.1:0-2640 GCA_964606675.1 uncultured bacterium | reverse complement strand
TGGCGAGTATGTAGGCCGCACGTACGCCGAAGTGAAACGCAGACCCCCGTACGTGGTCCACGAGACCTACAACCTCTCGCATCCCGATCTGGCGTTCCTCGAAGGGTACGAATGCCAGGATGCCCCCAGTGCCGGCGAGACGGACAGTGAGTCGTAAGTTCCAGCCCCGTACTTGGGCATAGCCCAGCCATCCGGGAGCTTCTCGCACCCAATGCCACTGGTCGTCTCCACTACGGGCAATTCGGCATGCGCGTTACTATCTTGTCCGGCCGCGCGTATATTAGTATTGGGAGAGATCGTGCACTAACCCGAGGAGGCGTTGCCATGTTCTTCCCCAGACGTTCAACTACCGAGTCGGCCGTTCGGCGCGCGACCGCCAGTGTGGCGATTCGCCGCCTCGGGCTGGCAGTCCTCACGCTGTCGTTCGGTACCGCTCTCGTGCCGCCATCGGGGGCGAACACCCCGCAGGCGCCATACCACATGGGACGATTGTGGACGAACCCTGAGTTCGACGGCGCCGAAGGGTGGGATGGTTCCGTATTCCAGTACCCCGGCGGGATACCTCGGGAGGGAAGAGCGGGAGAGCCGTACGAGTTGAAACGCGGGTGGATCGGCCACGCCCAGAAACGCGGCACGTACCTGCTTTCCCTCGATTGGCTCGACCCGGACGGCGCCTTTCACGATTACGCCAGCTCGTATTTCTACCGCAGCATGAACTACGACTACCCGCCGAAGTGGGTGCCGGGCACCGCCAGCCACGAGTTCAACTATCTCTACGGCGGCAACGCGCAGCAGATCACCAGGTGGCCACGCCCCGAGGTGTGGGTCGTCAACAGCAGCGGCGAGCAGCAGATCCGCTTCCATCCCGGAGCCGATTCTGTGGCGATCCTTCCGGACCACGCGGGTATCGGACCCTATAGCGCGCCCGCCGTGCAGCCGGACCTTCCAGTCGAGTACAAACACGAGACGTGGTGGACCTACATCCAGGGCGTGCGCTTGCTCCGGACGCAGTACGGCTACCCGTACGGTAGCCCGCACCAGGACTACATCCTCGAAGACATCACTCTCACGAATGAAGGTTGGAGCAACCGCCAGAAGCGAGACGGCACGCCGCTCGAAGTCGATGAGGGCGTCCATCTGCCGAACAACAACCTGACGGGCGTTCTCTGGGCGCAGGTATTCAACTACCGCAACAAGGGGATCAGCGGCTCGCAGGAACGCATGGATGCCGAAGGGATGTACGTCGAACCGTGGGGACCGCACAACAACACCGCCATGCTGTTCTGGGACGGCGACGATGTGTCGGACGGCGGCAGCCTCGGGCCTGATTTCGGCGACCCCGCCGAAGACGAGTTCTACGAGAATCACCTCGTTGGCAACGCGGCGGCCCTGATGGGGCCGGTATTCGTCAGCGCCACACCTGGACCGGGATACAACCAGTCACTCCCGGACCAACCCGGCTTCCGGTTGTTCTACCACGAGCGCGGTCTGGACTTCGCAGGCAAGGACTACTCTCCAGTTGATCCGAAAGACCAGAGACCCTTCCTGGCCGACGGCATGCTGCATATGCCGCTGGGCGTCAACTACCGCGACCACTATCTGACATCCCATATTGCCGAGGACGGGGGGGGCGTTTCTGCGGTGCTCGGCTATGGGCCGCGGGGATCGGCGGTCGTCTCGGGTCAGGCCGGCGACAGCAGAATGCACGGGTGGGACATAGCACCAGACGACGCAATACGCATCGTGCAGTTCTACGGCGCGGGCGGGATCGATCAGGAGGAAGGTCGTCGCATCGGCAAGGCATGGCACGCTCGCAGAGCAGCCGGCGCCGCACCATCGACGTGGATGAGCGTAGCCGACCAGGAGCTGGTCAAGACCGGGATCGACACCGCCATGAAAGCCGCGGCCCTTGGGTGGTGGAACTTCCACGGCACGTTCCCGCCGAACGTCACGCCTCAGATGAAGGCGGCGTGGGGGATCGGCGACATGGTCGATTTCAAGCCGGCGCAGTACAATCAGCCATTCAACGTACCTGAGGCGCCCCGCCCACCGGGTAAGATCTATGTCTCGTCGACGCCGGACAGAGGCATCAAGATACGCTGGACGACGGAGGCCGAGAGCGATCCGGACTACGACACGAAAGTCAACGATTTCGTCGGATACAGCATCTACCGTCAGGAGGGGAGCCGGACGGCAAAGTGGGAGCTGATCGCCCGGGGGCGGGCGGAGTTCTTCACGGAAGTTCCCGCGGAAGGCAGCGCCCCTGCGGGCCGCAGCTGGACGGATGTCGACTTGACCCCGGGTGTTGACTACTGGTATGCCGTCACAGCCTTCGACGACGGCTCGCAGAACTGGGCGCTGCCCGGCAGGCCGCTCGAAAGCTCTCGCTGGTGGACGTGGACGGGCTACGACCACCAGGGCGTCACCGCTGGGCGGTATATCCCGCCACCGCCGAGAACCGAGGTCTCAGGCGTTTTGCAGCCTCTGACGCATTGGCACAGAGAGAAGAGCCCGTTCCATGTTGTCGGGACGGTCACCGTGCCGGCCAGCGGCGTACTGACGATAGAGTCGGGAGTCGACGTCGTTTTCGACGCGGCCGTCCAGCTCGTCGTCGAAGGCCGCATCCTGGTGAAGGGCCCG
>CAZSJP010000728.1:0-2642 GCA_964606675.1 uncultured bacterium | reverse complement strand
TACCTTGTGGCAACGACCACGTATAGCAGACCGACTCCCCACGGCCAAACATGACCAAATAGCGGGTGCCCTTGACACACGGCCTCATAGCGGAATGACAGGCTGTTCGGAGTCAAGGCCAGGTCTCTGGAATGGTACGGCTCGCCGAGCACGTGACGAGCGGGCGGACAACCCGGACAGCCGACAGCCACATCCGACACGCCGTCATCCCGAGCGAGGCGGCGACGCGGACTATACCAGACGCCGGAACACGGCGGCGCAGGAGCCCAGATGAAGACAGAGCAGCTACCACTCGCGCCCGCCACCGACCCTGATCGTGTGGCAACGCTCATATTCTCGACGCCGCCCATCGACTACGTAGCCGAGACCGCCCCCGAATGGGCCGCTAAGGGCATCGGCGGCTTCCTGCGCGCGGACATCATGACGGGCTGGCAGTCCGACGTCTGGACCGATGCCGACGGGGCGCGCACCGTCGGCGCCGACAACCCACTGCTGCAGCGCTGCCTCAACATGACGAGCCGCCTCGGCGAAGCCGGGGTGACCGAGAACTTCATCGTCGTGCCGTTCTCTGTTAACGTGCCGGATTGGTTCGACGACGGCGCGTGGGCGCAGGCTGTCGAGAACTTCCGCCAGGGCGCGCGCTTCGCTCGGATGGCCGGATTCCGGGGACTGGCGCTTGATGACGAGTACAACGAGGACCAGTGGGGGCTGCACTGGGCAGGGTACCGCGAATGCGGGCACACTTCGGACGAACTGCGCCTGGCCGCCCGGAGGCGGGGACGCGAGATACAGCGCGCGATGCTGGATGAGTTCTCGGACATGGTCACTTTGCATCTGCCGGAGAGCTACTCGATCTGCGGCGAACTCTCGCAGGACATGATCGTTGGTTTCATGGATGCACTCGCTACGGCCGACGCGCCGGGCGGCATGCATTTTCTGACGGAAACCACGTATTTCCAGACATCCGCCGAATGGAACGCCAGATACGCCTACGGCATGGACCGGATGGTGCTCGACACGCTCGAAGCGCCGCTTGCCGACTACTGGGCGCGGCGGTGCGGGGTCGCCGTTGGTATGGCGCCGCTTGGCTACCTGCGATTCATCCGCGATGAGAGCGGCAAGCGCCTCGGCTATGGCGGCCGCAAGGAGGTCTTCGGCGACAAGCTGATCGCTTCAGGCGAGGACAAGAGCGGCAATTACCCCGCCGAAACGTTCGCACGCATCCACGCGGCGGCACGCATGACCAGCCGGCGCTACGTATGGGTGTTCGAGCCGGGTCCCGTCTGGTGGGACATGACGGCCGACCAGAACGCGCGGCATGGCGGCCCGGAAACCGCGCTGCTGCCGTTGTCGGAGGATTTCGACGACTACGCCGAGTCGACACGAGCGCCGAAAGTCATCGACACACCCGAGTTCCAGCGGCTGAGCGACAGCATGCGGAAACGTGAGAGAGTCGACGTCCTGGCCGGCCTCGGCATGCCGCGCTCGTGGTGGCTGATCGGTGGGTTCGACAACACCGGCGGCGCCGGGTTCGACCGAGACGACGACGGCCCGGAGGTGGGTGTCGACCTCGACGCCGAATACGAGGGCGTCCTCGGCCCGGTGCGCTGGAAACGGGTCCCGACGCCCCCGATGGGCTATGTCGACATGAGCCGCCTCGTCGCAGGTGGGACCGAGGTACAGAGCTACGCGGTCACGTGGTGTCGGGTCGGTACGCCGACGGCGGCCGTCTTGCGATTCGCGTCGGACGACACGGGCAAGGTCTGGCTGAATGGGGCGCCGATCCACTCGAGCAACACCGAGCGCATCGCCGTGCCCGACGAAGACACGGTTCGTATCGACTTGCCCGCCGGCATGTCGGAGATTCTCGTCAAGATCGGCAACTACAAGGGCGGATACGGCTTCTTCCTGCGCATCACCGACGAGCATGGCTTCGAGCTACCGGGCATGCAGTGGGTAGAGACCGGTTAATGGTCGTGCGCTGACGCGCACGTTCGGAGATTGCTCGGCAATCTCCGGGAGCGTCTACGAGCCACCGTCGTTGCCACACCACAACCGGCTGGGGCATACCTGTCTGCCCGGACGACGCGTCATTCCGAATGAATGTGAGGAATCTCGATCATGTCGGGTGTGTCACGACTCGTCGAGAGATTCCTAGGCTCGCACCATGCCCCTTGCCTCGCTCGGAATGCCAACCACCACAAACGGTAGGTCCGACACTCATGTCGGACCGGGGTCACGTCGACATGAGTGTCGACGCTACATGTGTGTCAGGTGTCATGCGCGTCACGCGGACGACGCAGTTCCGACACAATCGCCCAAACGCCGGCCGTAGGGGCGCGGTCTCCGCGCCCATGTTGTGCGCGCAACCGCACCTGCCGGGGCGGGGAGACCCCGCCCCCAACATTCAGATGCGACGCTGAAGCAATCTCCCAAAGCGGCCGCCAGGCCGCTGCCCCTCCAACGCAGACGACCGGAGATTCCGAAGGGATCTCCCAGCGTGCGCGCAAGCGCACGACGCCTACTGCTGCGCCTTCCACACCCGCACCGTGTTGTCGCTACTCCCCGAGACGATGTATTGCCCATCCGGGCTGACGGCGACGCGACCGACCCCGTCCGTATGCCCTGTGAGGGTGGGCACG
>CAZSJP010000727.1:0-2642 GCA_964606675.1 uncultured bacterium | reverse complement strand
ATCCACCCCGGCGTGCGCGAGCCGGACGAGCTACGAGAGAAGCTCATCGCCGCGCTCAGGCTGGGTTGAGGACGATACGCACCCCGGGAGTCCGCACAGATGGAAAGATCAAGCGTGACGACGCGTGCCAACTGGTTCAGGGACGCCCGATGGGGTGTATTCACGCACTTCCTAGCCGACGACGACGTTTCTGCCGACGACTGGAACCGTCAGGTCGACGCGTTCGACGTCGACGCGCTGGCCAGCCAACTGGCCGAGGTCGGCGCGGCGTACTACTTCATCACAATGGGGCAGAACTCGGGCCACTATTGCGCGCCGAACGCCGCGTACGACCGCCATGTCGGCATCAGTCCGTCGAAATGCTCCGAACGCGACCTTGTCAGCGACCTGGCCGACGCACTCGGTCCGCACGGCATCCGCACGATGGTCTACCACCCCAGCGGCGCACCCGACCGGGAGCCGGTGGCTGTCGAGCGTCTGAAGTGGAAGAAGTTCGACTACGGCCAAGCCGGCGAGCGCCTGGCCGAGTTCCAGATCATGTGGGAAGACGTTATCCGCGAATGGTCGCTGCGTTGGGGCGACAAGTGCGCCGGATGGTGGCTGGACGGGGTCTACTTCGCCGACGCGATGTACCGTCACGACGAGGCGCCCAACTTCGGTACGCTTGCAGCCGCGGCGAGGGCCGGCAACCCGCAGAGCCTCGTCGCGTTCAACTCCGGCGTCGCCACGCCTGCGGTCTGCGTGTCGGAGCACGAGGACTACACCGCCGGCGAACTGTCGTACGAACTCCCGCTACTCGACGGGTACAAGTGGGAGGACCGATCTCGCGGACAGACGCGATTCGTCGACGGTGCGCAATACCAGGTGCTGTGTTTCCTTGCCGACTGGTGGGGCCACGGCGGGCCGAGAATGCCGGACGAATTGGCGATCAGCTGGACGAAGTTCGTCACGTCGCGCGAGGGCGTCGTGACGTGGGACGTGCCGTTGGTCGACTACCGCATCCCGCAGGCGTTCATCGACCAGCTCAAGGCGGTCAATCGGGCGGTGTGGCGATGAGCAGCCGGCGGGGCATATCGGACGCCCGATGCAACCGATACGGAGATGCAGAATGAGCGACCGACCGGAAGACGCGACCCCAGCCTACAAAGACACGTCTCTGTCCGTCGATGAGCGGGTGGCCGATCTGGTCGGCCGCATGACGGTCGAAGAGATGATCTCGCAGATGCTCCATCCGGCGCCGCCGATCGATAGACTCGACGTGCCCGAGTACAACTGGTGGAACGAGTGCCTGCACGGGGTCGCTCGCGCGGGTATCGCAACCGTGTTCCCTCAGGCGATGGGCATGGCGGCGACGTGGAACACCGAGCTCATGCACGCCGCGGCCGTAGCGATCTCCGATGAGGCGCGCGCCAAGCATCATCAGGCGTTGCGCGAGGACTATCGGTACCAGTACTACGGGCTGACGTTCTGGACGCCCAACATCAACATCTTCCGCGATCCGCGATGGGGTCGCGGCCAGGAAACCTATGGCGAAGACCCGTATCTGACTGCCCGTATGGGCGTTGCGTTCATCAAGGGGCTTCAGGGGGACGACCCGGACTACCTGAAGGTCGTCGCCACGCCGAAGCACTACGCGGTCCATAGCGGCCCCGAGGCCGACCGCCACCACTTCGACGCACTAGTGAGCGAGCGCGATCTGTGGGAGACCTACTTGCCGGCGTTCGAGGCGTGCGTAGTGGAGGCGAAGGCCGAGTCGGTGATGGGCGCCTACAACCGCACGAACGGCGAGGCGTGCTGCGCGAGCAAGGTGCTGCTCGATGACATCCTGCGCGGCGAATGGGGCTTCGACGGCTACGTGGTCTCCGACTGCGGCGCCATCATGGACATCTGGACGACCCACGGGATCGTTGAGACACCCGAAGAAGCCGCCGCGCTCGCCGTCGAGCGGGGGTGTGAGCTGAACTGCGGCGAGACGTTCGGTGCGCTCGTGAAGGCCGTCAAGGGCGGCCTGTTGTCCGAAGAGACTATTCGCCGTGCGGTCACGCGCCTGTTCCGCGCGCGGTTCCGGCTCGGCATGTTCGACCCGCCCGAGGACGTTCCCTACGCCGCCACGCCGATCGAGGTGAACGATCGCGCCGAACATCGCGAACTGGCGCTCCAGGCGGCGCGCGAGTCGATCGTGCTGCTAAAGAACGACGGCATTCTGCCGCTCTCGGACGACATGAAGCACATCGCGGTTCTCGGGCCGAATGGGAACGACGTCGACGCGCTCATCGGGAACTACGAGGGATCGCCACTCGATCCGATCACGCCGTTCGAGGGCCTGCGCAGGCGGCTTGGCGATGCCGGTCGCGTGACGTTCGTGAAGGGCTGCGACCATACGGCCAAGTCGAACGTGCGATTCGACAACGTGCGCGCCCTGGCCCGTGAGGCCGACGTGGTCGTCGCCTGCGTGGGTCTCTCGCCGACGTTCGAGGGCGAGGAAGGGCCGGGCATCGGCGATAGGACGTCGATCGAGTTGCCCGAGATCCAGGACGAGATGCTAGGCGTGATTCGGGAGACCGGCACTCCGATGGTGGTGGTCGTGATGGGCGGGAGCGCAGTCGCCGTCAACTGGGCCGACGAGCACGCCGACGCGGTTC
>CAZSJP010000726.1:0-2644 GCA_964606675.1 uncultured bacterium | reverse complement strand
CTCGAAGATGCGATCCGTAGAAGCAGACGCGTCAAGCTCCACTACCACCCACAGGCCGGCGGGCGCATGCAAGTGCGCACGGTCGACCCGATAGACGTCGAGCGTCGGCGCGGAATCGCCTACCTGACGGGTTACTGCCACACGCGCGGTGAGGTCCAGTATTTCCGCATCCCGTCGATCAGCGGGCTGACGGTTCTCGACGAGACGGCCGACGAGCACTAGCGCGCCGCAATCATGAACCGATCCATATCGTGCGGTCGCGCACCGCCGAGCGGTTGCCCTTCATGTCCTTCACGGTCACCTTGAACACATACGCGCCGGGCGCAAGGTTCGACGTGTCGAGCACGAACGTCTCGTGTTCGGCCGACCGCAAGCCCTGCCTGATGCGTCCGACACCCACGCGGGGGCCGCCACCGCCGACGAATAGCCTCTTGATACGACCGATCAGGCTGCGGTCGACGGCGCCGTCGCTCCGTTCGATCTCGTGTTCGACCTCGTACATCGTCTCGCCGAACTCGTCGCCGCGGGTCAGATTGTAGATGTCGAAGTAGACGTAGAGTGGTCGTCCGGGTATGAAGCTCTGCGCCGGATGGGGTAGCATGGCCAGTCCGTTCCTCACGAAGCGAGGGTCGTCGTCCTCGTCGGCCGGCACAACTCTTCCCGAAAGCACGATGTCGCTGATCGCCAGGTTCGAGCTATCGAACCGCTCGACGTGGAGGCGCTCCCTCAGCGCCTGCATCCGCCCGCTTCCCGTGTCGCGGACCTGCAGCCCCACAACGATATCTTGTTCCCCAACGAGATCGGCAGTGTGCCGACCGATGAACACGCTGTCGCGGTGGGCTTCAGTGCCCGTGTGAGACACGATCCTGCCGGTATCGATCGACAATCCCATCACGTTCCACGCCGAATCGCGTATGACGATCCCGGTCTCGACGACGGCCTCGTACCTCCCGTCGGCTTGTTCGTGGAACTGGACCGTAGACGCTCGCACCCCGAAGTAGACGTCGAACTGGGTGAGCCCGCCGGAGCCTCGCGATTGCGTAACGCTCCAATAGAGGTCCATCGGGCGTCTTCGCGCATCGTAGACATACTGGCCCGGGAAGCGTCTCTCCGACGCCGCGACCATCAACGGTTGCGCGCGGGCGGCGTCCGAGAGTGACGGCATCGGTAGAAGCCGTCCCATGATATGCCAATCGCGCTGTCCGAGCCGAGTGAAGAAATTCACGAAGGCTTTGTTGCCCCCGGCGACGGCGTACGCCCACTGTTGGACACTTCCTCTTCCCGATGGGCGCCCGATGCGCTCGTCCGGCTCACCGAACCGCACGTACGTCGCCCCGCGGTCGTCGTATGGCGTCCGGGCTTCCGAGAAGTGCCTGCGCGCGTACCATACTCTGCGGTAGTGCTCGAGGCGCCGCTGGTTGGTCTCCGTGACGGGCGTCGGATCGCGCTCGAGCCAGAACGTGCGAAGGAAATCGGGGCGCTCGCTCTCCGGCATTCGACGTAGCGCCTCAAGCTCCTCCCCGGTGGCGATTCCTCGAACGTCCTCGTAGTATTCTCGCTCGTCGGACGGCATGAACTGCATCGCAGCGTCGTACTTCTGCTTCGCCAGCGGATGCTGTCCGTCGCCCAGATACGCAGCCGCCATGGCGAGCATTATGTCCACGCCCACACTACCCGGCATCTTGACGGCATCGAACAGCAGGACCCTCGCCACGCGGAAGTGCCGTTCATCGACGAAGTGCGCGCCCAGGCGCGTCAACTCGTCAACGTGGTCGGGGTGCGAACGGACGTAGCCTCGGTAGCGCGCCAGTGCATCCGTGTGACGGTGGTTGGCGACCAGCTGCGCCCGATAGTGCGCGCCCGCCTGGTCCGAGTCGCCGACTCTCTCCAGAATGCGCGCCAACTCGTAGTTCGCGGAAGGGTGCGATGGGGCGGCCCGCAGGACCGATTCGAGGAGCGCGACAGCGGAGGCGGTCGTCGAGGGGTCGGGGCCGGTAAGGACGGCCTGTTGCACGTGAGCGCCCAGTAGGTCGCTATTGGCCTCGGTCGCCCTCGAGAACATCGCGCGAGCTGCACCGGGACGTCCGGCGTCTCGCTCGATCAGCCCACGGCCATAGAAGCCGTATCCGTGGTTCGGGAGCAGTGCGTCGGCGCGTTCGAAGAAGAGAGCCGCCGAGTCAGGGTGTCTGCGGCAAAGCGCGACTCTGCCCAACTCGACGTGGATTAGGGGATTGTCCGGCGCATCAGCGAGCGCCGCGCGTAGGAGAGAACTCGCGCTATCTACATGGCCACCGGCAAGCTCCATTCGGCCGCGATGGAGCAGCGTCTCGGCGTCGTCGTCGGCCGCAGGCACGGCCGACGCCGCCATGAGGAGCAATGATGCGCAACCGACCAGCGACGAAGCGAACATATGGTGCCTCCCCGACCTGCACCGCCGATCACCATGCCGACGCAGCCCACCCGAAGGGCAACGCGAAGGCCACCCGATGGCTTGGATACGAGGCTACTTCACGGTCACCTCACCGGCAAACACTTCTTCGTCCGGCCAGCCGGTCTTGTGGTAGTCGTGCACGACCGTCAGATCGTATACTCCAGGCGCGACCCCGCCAATAGTGCACTCGTAGCTCCAATCGGTGACGACGGC
>CAZSJP010000725.1:0-2647 GCA_964606675.1 uncultured bacterium | reverse complement strand
CGTCGCGTCGGCGGCGGCACCGGTGCCTGGCCCCGATGCCGAATGGGAGCAAGTACCCGAGCGGAAGGCGCTGGGTGCAGTACTTCAGCATCCTACTCCCGATTGGCGCAACCTCTGGCTGCCGACGCCGCTCGATCAGACCCTTCTGGCTGCCGACACCGCGTCGGTCGCCGCGCGCTACAGAGGCCTGGGTTACCTCGATGCGCACGTCGCGAGCCTGACGCTTGAGCCTGTCGGCCCATCGTCCGACGGTGCATCTCTCTACGACATCGTCATCATCGTCGAGCACATCGCCGCGGCCGACAGATATCGTCTGGCCGGCATAGAGTTCGACGGCATCTCCGCACTCGACACGGTGGGGCTGGGCGCAGCTTTCGCTGCCCGGCACGTTGATGGGTATTTCTCGCCCGAGGCGTCGCTCGAAAACATATACGCGCTTCGCTCGGCCTACGCCGATGCCGGCTACCTGGATTCGTCGTCGGTGGATGTTGTCCAGACGACCGCTGTGGACAGCTCGGCGCGCGAGATAGCGGTTCGCTACGGCGTCGTCGAACGCTTGCCCCTGACCGTGGCTGCCTACGAACTGAGGCGACGCCTCGGCGCCAGGACCGACAGCACGGTCGTGCTGGCAGCTCTGACGGACGCAGGTCTGCGCGAGGGAGCAATCTGCGGCCGCGAGACGATTCTCGAGGCGGAGAACAACCTGCTCGATCTCGGCGTGTTCCGCAGAGCGCGCATCGGCCCCGAAGCGCATCCAGGCGACTCCGCGGAGCGGCGCACGTTGGTCGTGACTCTCGCCGAACGCGAAGCCGGCGACTCGCAAGTGAGGGGCGGCTACTCAACCGTGCAGAGCTGGCGCGCGTCCGAACGAGTGACGTACGGCAACCTGTTCGGATGGGCGCACCTCATCGGTGAGGAGGCGCAAGTTTCGGAGAAGCTTCGGTCGGCCTCGGTGTTCCACGGGATGCCACGTGTGGCAGTGCCCGGGTTCGTCCCCGGCGTCGGGGGCATGGGCGTCCGGCTGCGGGTCGACCAGGCCCTGAGTGCCGAATGGATGGTGATCGACGACTCGACCACCGCATCCGATGCTAACGGAGCAGCTTTCAGAGCCGACACCGCCCTGACCGTGGGGTGGGAGCTGACGCTGAGCAAGCGTCTGAGTTCGTTCGCCAAGGTCAGCATCGGGTACGAGTTCTCCCGCGTTAGCTATAGAGTCGCCGATGAAGTCTACCGCGGCACACTCACATTGGCGACAACGTACGACACGCGGGACGATTTTCTCTCGCCCACGTCCGGCACCGCGGTGACGGCACGGTTTCAGTTCCTGGACGTGCAGACCGACCCTCGCCGCATCAATCTTCGCCCGGAGCTGTCCGTGCAGCACTATCGGCCTCTCGGGCGCCGCACCGTGGGCGCGCTGTCTCTTTCGGGCGGGTTCTACTACCTCAACGCCGACGGGGTCATCGACAAACGCTCGCAGTTCTGGAGAAGCAGCCGGACACCCACCGTTCGAGGCGTGGTGAGGGACGACATTACCGGCCGCGACAACTCGGCGATGGCGTACGTCATGGCAAAGGCCGAGACGAGAGTCAGAATCTGGGGACTGCTGTGGGGGGCGCTGTTCGTGGATGCTGCCCGAGGGTGGTCTCAGTCCGCCGACGTGTCGAAACGGCAGTGGGCTGCCTTTCGCGCCGAGAAGACGATCGTTACAGCCGGCTTCGGACCACGTCTCGACTGGATCCTGCCCGTTCGGTTGGACTTCGCGTACCGCCTTCGCGGGCCTTCGGGGTGGGATTACGAGTTCGGAATCGGGCAGGCATTCTAGCGCCCGTTTGAGCCGATCCGTCTAGAACGGAAGCGCTATCCTGCTGCCGGTCTCGGCCGACGTGTACGCCGCAAGCACCATCTCGACGCCGACACGCCCGTCTTCGGCCGTTACGGCGATCGGTGCACCGTCCAACAGCGTCTCCACGAACGGCCTCGGAACCGCGGCGATGCGGTCGCCTTGCGACGCGGGTATCGGCAGATCGACCGGACACCAGTCCGCGCTCTGCCAATCGGGCCGGTGCCACTTCAGCGGGGCCGCATCATCGGGCCGTGCCATCGCCGTCGAGGGGCCGTCGCCGTAGTCGTGAACGAGCACGCCCTCGTCTCCGTACATCTCGGTCGTGTTGTGCGCGGCATGGGTGACGGAGCTGTTGATCAGGATGCCCATCATGCCCGGAGCCACGTGCTCGGCCTCTCCGAAGCGGTAGATAGCGACACCCGTGTCGTCGGGGGCGACGTCGGTGAGGATCGAGTCGATCTCGGCCATCGCGCTGACGGGCTTGCCGAACATCCAGTAGAACCAATCGGCGGCGTGAACTGCGTCGTCCATGAACATCCCCATGTTCTGCACCGGATCGATGTGCCAGCGCGAGGGTCCTGTCACGAAGTCGCGATTGAACAGCACCGGGATGCAGTGACGGCGGCGCGTAAGCCCCACTCGTCCGAGCGCGCCGTCGTGAAGCATCTTGCGCATCTCGATGTTCACGGGGTCGTGGCGCATCTGATACGCCATGGAGAACGTCACGCCGGACTCTCTCACCGAGTCTATGATGCGGTCGCAGTCGGCTAGGGTTAGCGCCATCGGCTTCTGGCAGAGAAT
>CAZSJP010000724.1:0-2653 GCA_964606675.1 uncultured bacterium | reverse complement strand
TCGGGTCCTTTCTTTTCCTGATCAATCACATTCAGCACCCCCTCAGCGGTTCCCCCCCCCCACCACCAACCCCCTTCGTCAGAACGCCGCCCCGACGTACTCTTCTCAACGTCACGCGCCTGTCCTCGGAGTCCGCGACGCAGTCGGGGATTCCCAAGATCCACGCCGTGAGCCGAGGACCACGACCGCAAGGACCCACCATGCCCGACCGACGCAAGAACATACTGCTTATCACGACCGACCAGCAGCGGGGCGATTGCCTCGGCATCGCCAACGGCCCGCCGGTGCTCACGCCGAACATCGATGCGTGGCTCGGACAGGGAACGTATTTCCCGCGCGCCTACACCGAAGCGCCCTCGTGCATACCGGCACGGCGCACGCTAATCAGCGGACAAAGCCCCTACGGCCACGGGATGCCGGGATACATCGACGGGGTGCCGTACGACCCGCCGCACACGCTCATGCGCAGCCTGCGCGACGTTGGATACACGACGTCGTGCTCCGGCAAGATGCATTTCTCGCCACAGCGCAAGAATCACGGCTTCGGCCACATGGTGCTCTACGAGGGAATGCAGCGCTTCGGCGACTACGTCGACGACTACGAGGAGTGGCTGAAGGCGCGCACGACAGTGCACCAGCATGCCCACGGGGTCGACTCCAACTCGTGGATGGCCAGGCCGTCGCACCTGCCCGAATCGCTGCACGTGACCAACTGGACGGTCGACATGGCCATCGAGCAGCTTCGTCGCCGCGACCCGGACGCGCCGTTCTTCCAGTGGGTGTCGTTCCATCGCCCTCACGCGCCGCTCGACCCGCCGCAGGTCTACTGGGACATGTACGAGGGCGTCGACCTGCCGGAGCCGCCGCTCGGCGAGTGGTCGATGGAGCACGCGCACCCGCCGCCTCTGGAGCCGAACGCGTGGGAAGGGTATCTGCCGGAGCGTCAGCAGCGCATGGCACAAATCGGTTACTACGCGTCGATAACGCACGTCGACGCGCAAATCGGGCGGCTGCTGGAAGAGATGCGGCGGCTCGGAGCGTTCAAGGACACGCTCGTGCTCCTCACGGCCGACCACGGCGAGATGCTGGGCGACCATCATCTGTGGCGAAAGACTTATGCGTACGAAGGCTCTGCGCGTGTGCCGTTCGTCGTCCGATTCCCGTCGGATAGCGACATGCCGACGGGGCTGATCCACGACAACGTGGTCGGCCTGCAGGACGTGATGCCGACCTTGCTCGATCTCGCCGGCGTGGCTATCCCGGATACGGTCGAAGGCCGCAGCCTGATGCCGGCAATGCGCGGCGAAGGCGCCGAGTGGCGCGAGTATCTGCACGGCGAGCACGCCGCGTGCTACTCCGACGACAACGCGATGCAGTACCTCACCGACGGCAAGGAGAAGTACGTCTGGTTCCCACCGACAGGCCGCGAGCGGCTATTCGATCTGGTGGCCGACCCGATGGAGATGCACGATCTGGTCGACGACCCCGACTCGGCGGAACGTGTGGCGCTCTGGCGGCGTCGGATGGTGGAGCAGCTTGCCGATAGGGCGGATGGTTTCAGCGACGGGGAGCGGCTGATAGAGAGGCCGTTCGATATCCTCGACTACGTCGGGGACGAGCGCACCGTGCAATAGCCGCGGAGCGGCTATATGTCTGGCAGTGACGGCACTTCCGCCGCACAGCGGTACTCGCCGTGGCCCGAGGTCGTATGTTTATAGCATATGCATAGAGGTTGCACCGGCTGAAGCGACGACACTCTCGTGGCGCGCCCGGAGCCAGCGACCTGCACGGGGAGGCAGAGCAGTGTTGGGCAGAAGAGCATCCCTCGCTTCCGTATTCGCCATGCTCGCTGTCCTGGCGGCTTCGACGGCGTCCGCTCAGACGAATGTCGCGGGCATCATCGCGACGACGACCTGGACCAAAGCGAACAGCCCGTACCGGGTCACCGGCACGATCACGGTGCCTACGGGCGAGACGCTCACCATCGAACCGGGCGTCGATGTGCTGTTCGATGCGCCGGTTGAGTTCGCCGTCACAGGTGCGGTTCGGGCGATCGGGACCGAAACGGACAGCATTCGCTTCATGGCCGGCGCGTCGGCCGCGTGGGGTGGCTTGAGACTCGGTGGGGGCGACAGCAGCGCATTCGCCTACGCGCGGATCGCCAACGGACGCAGCGCCGGAGGTGGAGCGATCCTCATCTACGGAGAGTCCACGAGGGCGAGCCTCTTGCGCGTGGTCCTGACTGACAACGCGGCCATCGACGGGAGCGGCGGCGCAGTGCGGATTCATGCGGGCGGCGCTTCATTTGACGAATGCACGATCTCGCGGAACAGAGCGGACCGTCACGGTGGCGCATTGGACCTTGCTGCGGGTGCCACGGTGACGCTATACCGCTGCGTGATAGCAGCGAACGAAGCCGACGGGGCGGGAGGCGCGTTCCACCTCTACACAGGCGTGGCAGCTCTCGTCAACTGCACCTTGGTCGACAACGAAGCCGGCATCGACGCCGACGGCGAGGCCGCGTTCGCAAACTACGGGTCGTCACTCACCATCCGCAACTCGATCGTGTGGAGCGATCGCATCGGCCAGTTCATGGCGATACGCGGTAGCAGCATATCTGTAGACCACAGTAACATCAAGGCTCGACCCCTCG
>CAZSJP010000723.1:0-2657 GCA_964606675.1 uncultured bacterium | reverse complement strand
CGTGCGTCGTGCGGTTTACGCAAGTTGCTAGATTTCTGGCGCAAACGTAGAGAGCGCTTGGGTGGGGCCAGCGACGCCTGAGTGGCTCCACTGAGACCCGGCACAGCATTCGGTTCGCGTCGATGCGCTGTGGGGAGATATCAGGTTGAGTGGGGTGTCTCGCTGGGGACTCTGGAGGGCTGATTTGGTGGGGCTTGCTGCGGATTGCCGTGGCGAACTGTGCCGTGAGTGTGCCCTGAGCGCCTGAGGCCATGTGGTGGGGGTGGCGATACTCCGAGAGAAGATATTGGTATTGGATGAATACCCCGGGCGGGAATCGAACCCACAACCTCAGGATTAGGAATCCTGCGCTCTGTCCGGTTGAGCTACCGGGGCACTGGCGTTCGCGCGGCCGAGTCTTACGTCAACGCATGAGATCGACGCAGTCAGCTAACCCCCAATTATACGGGCCCGGCGACGCCTTCGGCAACCCGCGAGCATGGCCACGACCGGAGACGCCCGCGCGTCGGGGGCGTTCTTGCGCCAGGAAGCGTGCGCTCGTCCGTGGAGCGATGTTGCGAGCCAATCTTGACCCGTACGCCGTTGACGGGTTATGTTCTCAGAGAGGTGCCGGCACTCTCACCCTCCGAGTGCCGACGCAGAGGCACCGGGTCGGTCACCGGTGCGGATCACTCGACCTCGAGGGGTGGCTATGCGTTCGCTGACAGATCGACAGGCAGAGGTCCTCACGGCAGTTGTCCACGCACACACGCAGTCGGCCGAGCCGGTTGGGTCTCGGACGCTTGCTCGCCAGTACCTCGACGGCATCAGCCCCGCGACCATCCGGAACACGATGCTCGACCTTGCGGAGATGGGGCTTCTGTCCCAGCCGCACACGTCCGCCGGCCGAGAGCCCACCGTCGACGGGTATCGGCTGTACATCGAGTCGCTGATGCGCCCCCCGCGCCTGACGGTGCACGACAGGGACGTGCTCGATCAGCTCCTCGCCGGCCTCGCCGCCGCCCGAGACAAAGACGCCATTCTCGTGCACGTAGCGAAGGCGCTGGCCGATGTATCGCAACTCCTGACCGTGGCATTCCTTCCCCAATTCGACCGCGGTGTGTTGGATCGCATCGAGCTTGTGCCACTTAGCGACAACCGGCTTCTCGTCGTTCTGCAACTGATGAGCGGCCCGGTGGACACCGTGACGCTTGCGCTCGGCGAGCCCGTCAGAATGGATCTCATCGAGGAGACAACGCAAGCGCTCAACGAGCGGCTTGGCGGGGTTACGATCTGGGAGATACGAAGGACCATCGGCGACAGGCTCCGGGACGTCTCCCGCGGCGACCGAGAGGTCGTCAACGTGTTCGTGCGCGAGGGCGAGGATATCTTCGACATGGACTCGCGGACCAACGTCCATCTGGAGGGCCGGATCAATATCCTCAGCCAGCCCGAGTTCAGCGACCGGTCGCGAGTTACCGCGCTGCTTGAAGCGTTGGATAATCGTATGCTTATAGAGGAACTGCTCCGCGGCAGCGCCGACTCGGATCACGTGGAAGTCAGCATCGGTTCGGAGACCCACGTCGGTGCGCTCTCTGAGTGCAGCCTCCTCACGCGGCGCTATCAAGTCGGTGGCCTCTCGGGCGCGCTGGCGATACTGGGTCCGATGCGAATGCCGTACAGTCGCCTCGTAGCCGCGTTGGAACACGCAGGTACCGTGGCCCAGAAGCTGCTCGGATGAGGACGGTGACGGCAACCTTCGGGGGGTGGTGACTCCGTGGCCGTACCGGCACGATTTCGCACGTTGTCTCCAACCCACGATGCCCGTTCGCTCTGCGCGATCGCGCTCATATCGATCTGGTTCGTGTCGTCCGGAACCGGCTGCTGCGGGGACTGCGTGACCGGTTTCGACAGGCGCTGCCCCGACGTCGTCGCCGACGTTCGGCAGGTTCGGTCCGGTGCGATCCTCGCCTGGGGCTATGGGGGCGTCCCCGCGTTCGATGGCGGCTCGCGGCACGCCGTTACGTTGTTGTTCGAGCCGGTTGCTGGCGCTACCGAGGGTTACCTCGGCCTGCGGTGCAACTCGTTCACCGACCCCGACGTATGCAATCGGATTGACAGATTCTGCGTCGGCGATGCGCCGTTCGAGCCGGCATTCGGTCTTCTCGCGATACGGACCACCGATGTCCCCGGCGAGTCCGACGAGGATGACCTGACCTACATGGTCGCATTCGACGCCGATACCTCGGTTCACGCCTCGAATCAAGTGCGCTCCCGCATCTCCACGAAGCCGACCGTTCTCGACAGACAGATCGTCACGCTCTACAGTGACCCGGCCTCAGCGACGCCAACGGACAGCCCGGACGCGACGCCGGTGTTCAGATGGTCGGGGCGCGGCCTGTACCCGAACGTCGCCCGCACCGTCATCGCGATCGTCGATGCCTCAGGTGCGGCAGTCGCGGCGGTGTCGTCGGCGGGTAGTAGCTGGGAGTACGGGGGCGCGGCCGAGCGCACGATCGTTCAGCCCGTGCCGCTGGTCGCAGGCAGTCAGTACACGGCCACAACGTGGCTGCTCGACGACGGGTACTGGGCGCTTGCGGTCGACAAGACCGTGTTCGTGCCACGATGATCGAAGCGTGGCACCCGTGCGACCCGGCCGGTCGGCGGCGACCCTTACG
>CAZSJP010000722.1:0-2669 GCA_964606675.1 uncultured bacterium | reverse complement strand
ATCGATGCCTCGTCGACGAGGACGACGTCTTGCGGGAGAGGATTGTCGGCGTTGTAGCCGAATGCACCGGACTCCGGGGCAAAGCCGAGCATCCGGTGGATCGTGCTCGCCTCGACGCCCGTTACTTCGGCCAGGCGCTTGGCGGCTCGGCCCGTCGGCGCGCACAGAACGAGGTCGACGCGGCTGCTTGCAAGCTCGGCGATCATGCCCTGAACCGCAGTCGTCTTGCCGGTGCCGGGGCCTCCGGTCATCACCATAGCGCCTTCGCTCTGAGCAGCCGCCATAGCTCTCCGCTGGCCTTCGGAGTATTCGAGCCCCGTCCGACGGGAGATTCTGGCGCATACTGCGTCGGCATTGTCGGACGTACCCCGCCGGCCTCGCAACGCATGCACAAGCCGCTGGGCGATCTCCTTGTCGGCATCGGCAAGAGTGGGGAGCGCTACACGGTCGTCTTCCCGAACGAGCAGTCCTTTGGCAAGCACTTCCTTTAGCGCCGCGGCCACCGTGTCCGACGGTACTTTCAGCTCGTCGGCTGCTTGCGATTCCAACTCGTGATCGGGCAGAAACGTGTGACCATGATCGGTAGCGCTCTTCACGACGTACGCGAGGCCCGCTTCGAGGCGCTGTGGGTCTTCCGGGGCGAAGCCCGCCGTCGAGGCGATTCGGTCTGCCGTTTTGAAGCCGATCCCCCAGATATCCGAGGCGAGTCTGTACGGCTCTCGCTTGACGATCGCCACCGCGTCGGACCCGTATTGCTTGTAGATACGATGCGCCAACGCGGGCGTCACTCCGAGGTCCTGCAAGAAGACCATCACCTGCCGAACGCCCCGCTGCGCGTCCCAGGCGTCGCGTATCTGCTTGACGCGCTTCGGGCCGAGGCCCTCGACTTCCCGCAACCGCCGAGGGTTATTCTCGATGACGTCGAGCGTCTCGTCGCCGAAACGATCGACGATCCTCTCCGCGGTTACCGGCCCCAGCCCCCCTATCATCCCGCTTCCGAGATACTGGCGAATCCCCTCGGCCGAAGAGGGCACGATTGTGTGATACTCCTCGATCTTCAACTGGCGCCCATACTTCGGGTGCACGGTCCAGTTGCCGCGGACCTCGAGCGTCTCGCCCAGGTTCAGCGCAGAAAGCGTGCCCACGACGGTGATCGGCGACCCACCGCCTTCCGGCACCAGGCGCGCAATGGTGAATCCGGTGTCGTCGTTCTGGTACGTGACGTGGTCGAGCACACCACGGACGGATCCGGCTTCGCCGTCGGGTTGCGCTTGTGCTTCAGCCATCGTCAGCCTCCGAAGGGATCGTTCCCACGAACACACGAAGATACGGTGGTCCGGAAATCGACACCAACGCGCCCGGCGCGCCGAGAGTTGACTTCATGCTGACTCACACGTAGATAACGAATCGACGCATCGCCGGAGGGAGAGACCATGCCGCGCAATCTGGTTGTAGCAGAAGCGGACCAGTGGGAAGACGGAATGATCGCGCCAGTCGAGTTCGGCAGGCGAAGGATCGCACTGTGTAAGGTCGAAGGCACGTTTCACGCTTTCGACGACCACTGCCCGCACCGAGGGAGCACGTTGGCCCTCGGCACGTTGTACGCCAACGCGGTCGAGTGCCCGCGCCATAGCAAGGTGTGGCGAGTCACCGATGGCGCGTCGCTGATGGACGGCGAGCCGCTGAACAAGCTCAAGGTGTGGGTCGAAGGCAACGACGTCGTGCTCGAAGTGCCTGACGCGTGGCCCGAGCCCGCGCACCTGAAACGCCATCCGAAGAGCGACGAACTGCGCGCGAAATGGCTGCAGCGCGAAAAGGAAGCCGAAGCCAACGGCGACGAGTAGCGAGGCCGCCTCGCGCGGGTTCACTCGGAATCCGAATGCTCGCATTTCTCTGGCGGACCATCGGCCGGCACACAGTTGGCCGGCAGGCAGAACGCGCCCGGCAAGAGCGCGACGCTCGACACCCGAATGTCGTGGATGACACCGGCGAAGCCCCAATTCAGAGTATTGTCGTTGCCCAGGAACAGTGGCTGCGAACATCGCCCCAGCGGCCCCGCGAACGGACCCTCGCCGGCCGGCTTGCCGTCGACGTAGAACCTCACCGTGCTCATGTCCCACGTCATCGCGACGTGATGCGGACCCGTGCCTGGCAAGACGGCGACCGTGCTCGTGTCGCGCGTCTGCCCCTCGGCGGTCTCCAGCCAGTACGACAGATGCCCCGTCGGCGTCAGGACGAGCAGATACCCACCCGGCGCGACGTGCTTCTCCGCGATCGCCTGCACGCCGAGTCCGTTATTCGGGTTGCCGAGGCGCGTCGGCTCTATCATCGCCTCTATTGTGAACCCACCGGCCAGGTCGAGCGTGGAATCGTGCGCGGCCCATGCGGCGGTCGTGTCGCCTGGGAACCTCCACGAACCGGCCGAGTCCTGCGTGACGGTACCCGCTACCGTCGCCGGGTACTTGCCGGTCTCGTCGGCGAGAACCGGCCCCGGTGCCGCATCGAACTTCCAGTGCGCGATGACAGCCTCATGCTTGCAGGCGGTCTTGCAGCACTCGGTACCCGAGCATGCCGACATGGTGGCGGCCACGGCGAGCACGGCCAGCGCGATGCCGGAAATTGCACGAATCGGTTTCATGGTAGTCTCCTAACGTATCTGGGTAACGACG
>CAZSJP010000721.1:0-2671 GCA_964606675.1 uncultured bacterium | reverse complement strand
CCCTCCGTGATGGGGTTCTTCCTGAGTTCCGACATCGGTCCTCCATGATGTGCGGCGACGACGTCCGAGTCGCCTAGGCGAAGATGAAGTCCTCCGGTATGACAGCGATGCCGTTCTCCGTCAGCGTGTAACGACTTCTGTCCAACTCGCGGTCGTATCCGATGGTCTCACCCGGTGGAACGACCACGCTCTTGTCGACTATGGCTCGCCCGATTCGCGCCCGTTCGCCGACCGTCACGCCATCGAGCAGGATCGACTCGACAACCTCGGACCCGGGCAACAGCGTGACCCCCGTCGACAGAATCGATCGCTGAGAAACCGCCGATGTGATCCTCACGCCCTTTGCCAGAATCGAGTTGTTGACCTCCGACGCCCGGTCGCCTTCGTCGGCTACCAGTGCCGGAGGTTCGTGCGGCTGGTTGGTCCTCAGCGGCCATGCGCGGTCGAATATGTCAAGCGGCGGCTGTGGCTGCAACAGGTCCATCGACACGTCCCAGTAGCTGTCGAGCGTGCCGATGTCCCGCCAGTACGGTCGGCGACCGTTCCTGCCGCGCATCCGGTATGCGAACACAGGGTCCCGAGTGATCATGCTGGGGATGATGTTCTTGCCGAAATCGTGGGCACTCCGGCGGTCTTTGGCGTCCTCCAGCACTCTCCTCACGAGAGCGTCCGTCGAGAAGACATACACGCCCATCGATGCCAGGCACGTCTCACTGCCGGGCAACGTTACCGGATCGTCCGGTTTCTCCTGGAAGCCGGCGACCCTGTTCGTCGCGTCCGCCTGGATCACACCGAAGCGTTTCGCATCCTGCTTCTCGACCTCGATGGCAGCGATCGTCAGGTCGGCGCGGCTCTCGACGTGCGCCTCGACCATCGGCGCGTAGTCCATCTGATATGCGTGGTCGCCGGACAGAATCAGCGTCCACTCCGGCCGGTGCTCCTGAAGCGAGTAGATGTTGTGGAATATCGCGTCGGCGGTGCCTTCGTACCATGACCGGACCATTCGTTGCTGGGGTGGCACCAGCGTGATGAACTCGTCCAGCTCGCTCCTCAGGATGTTCCATCCCTGCTGGACGTGGCGGTCGAGCGAGAGCGACTTGTACTGTGTCAGCAGGAGAATCTGCCGCAACCCGGAGTTGACGCAGTTGGAGAGCGTGAAGTCGATGATGCGGTATATCCCGCCGAACGGCACCGCCGGCTTGGCTCTTTGCCTCGTGAGCGGGTGCAGACGAGTGCCTTCGCCTCCGGCTAGGATAACGGCGAGAGTTCTCCGCAGTATGTCGCTCCGCGCCGGCCCGCTCGCGTCAGCGCTCATGAGCTCAGCACCGTGGCGATTTTCTCCTTCAGCTCCGTCAGATCGGACGACTTGACGACGTACTCTTCGGCAGCCCAGGTCATGAAGTTCTCTTTGTAGGTCGAGTACGCCGAGTTGATGACGACCTTCACGTCGCGCTTGTCCGACAGCATGTCGCCCAGCGCTTCGAGGCCGTCCTTCCCGGGCATCCTGATATCCAGGACCACCAGATCGAAATCCTCGGAGCGGACCTTGTCGATCCCTTCGTCGGCCGTGCCGGCGGTAACTACCTCATGGCCTTCGCGCACAAGCTCGTGCTCGTACAGCACTCGCAAGGCGTGTTCGTCATCAACTACCAGAATCCGGGCCATCTCGCGTATCCTCCTGCCCGGCGTACGGCAGCGTCACGAAGAACGTGGCACCCCGATCCGGGTTGTTCACCACGGACATTTCACCGCCGTGGTCTTGGACGATCTGCTGACATATCGGTAGCCCCAGCCCTGTTCCTTTTTGTCTCGTCGTGTAGAATGGCTCGTACAGGTTCTTGATGGTGTCTTCGGTGAGCCCCGGTCCGGTGTCCTCGACCGATATCACGGCTATCGGATCCTTCGTGCTCAGACACACCGTAACGGTGCCGGCGGACCCATCGGGATCGATCTGCTCCGAAGCACCGTCGGCGATCGCCTCGATCGCATTCAGAATCAGATTCTGGAGCACTTGCGCCACCTAGTCGCCATCGGCCCGCACCGTGACGGGGCGCCCCGGTAGCGTCAGCACAGGTCTTATGTTACGCTCTGCGAACTCCACCTGCATCATCCCGGAAGTGCGCCTGACAACGTGGACCAGATCGATCTCTTCGCGGGCCGACGGGTTAGGGCGGGAGAATGACAGCACCTGGCTCAGGACCTCTTCCAGGCGCGTCGTCTCGCCGGCGATCATCGAGGCGAACTCCTTCCCGGTGTCGCCCTCGTCGAACTCGCGAATCAGCGCCCGCGCGAACCCACCGATGGCGACCAGCGGGTTCCTGATCTCGTGCGCCACCTGCGCCGCAACCTGGCCAACCGCGGCTAGCCTTTCGTTGCGCAGCATGATCTCGTGATTGTCCCGGATCTTCCTGTTGGCTTCTTCCAGCTCTCGCAGGCGATCCTCGCGCTCCAGATACAGCCTTGAGCGCTCGACGGCAAGCGCGGCCTGGCTCGCGAAAAGCTCCAGACTGCGTAGGTCGCTATCGTCAATGGGCTTGGCCGAGATCGCGTTATCGGCAATGATGATGCCCTGGGCGTCGTTCCCGATCATCAATGGTACGACGGCGAAGGAATCGGTAGGTGTGATGTGTCATGACGTTGTCCTCACCACGTGCACCGGCGAACGTACGGC
>CAZSJP010000720.1:0-2672 GCA_964606675.1 uncultured bacterium | reverse complement strand
CGACGGCTGCTCTGCCTGAATCGGCGCCAGACCCCGTTACTCCGAAGCTTTGGCGGCTGCACACGCAGCCGCCGCAAACGTCGTGCTGTCAAGCTATCGACGCAACTCCAGATTTTTTATGAGACTACGATACCTATCGATCCCAGTTCGCTCCAGATAATCCAACAAACGCCGCCGCTGGCCCACTAGCTTGTGGATGCCCCTGCGACTGGCGTGGTCCTTGGTGTGCGTCCTGAGGTGCTCCGTGAGGTTGGCGATTCGCTCTGTGAGCAACGCGACCTGGACCTCAGTCGATCCTGTGTCCGATTCGCTTCTGCGGTACTCCGCGATCAGCTCCGCGACTCTTTCGTTTGGTACTGGCACCCTGTCTCCTTTCGCACCTTCGCCCCCGGTGCCGGGAGCGAGGCGATGCGCCTTCCCAATGAGGCGCCTGCGTATATATCGGACATCGAGTCCGACAATCGCTCCGGCCGTTAGCATGCCGAAGCCACCGAAAACCTTCCACTCGCCGGGTGCGTCTCGATCAGTTCGACGGCGCCCAGACCATCTGCGGCGTCAGGACTCCGTCCTCGCCGAGAACTGCGATTCCGAGGAGCGACCGGCTGCTGCCATCGTCGCTCTTCTCGGGGCCTTCATGCCTCAGAACGACGCACAGCCCTGGCTCGCCCGGCGTTTGTGCCAGTCTCGCGCCGTTCGAGAACCGGCGCGCCAACTCCGCGTCCAGCCTGACGGACTTCCCGAGCGCCTCCATCAGAGCCGGCAACGGTGAGATAACCGTTTCCGCTACAAGAGCCGCGTCGGGCGATTCGCCGAAGCTGTCGAGGCGCCGAGCGCCGCCGACGTCGAACGACCCCGAACGAAGCCGCCTGAGCCGAGCCACGTGCGCTACACTACCGAGGCTCGCACCCCAATCGCGCGCCAGTGATCGTATATATGTGCCTGTCCCGCATGTAACTTGTATATCAAGGTCCGGCGGGTTCCACGCCGAAATATCGACCGAGTCGATCTCGACGGAACGCGTCGCCAACTCCACTTTCTGGCCGCTACGCGCCAACTCGTATGCGCGCCGCCCATTGTGGTGCACCGCGCTGATGCTAGGCGGAACCTGCTCGATGCTGCCCACAAACCTGCTCGCGTCGCTCTCGAACCCGTCCATGCCGATGTCGGGCACCGGACCGGTCGACACCGGCTCGCCATCGGCGTCGTCGGAGTCCGTGCCTACGCCGAAACGGACTGTCGCCTCGTAGACTTTCCTGCCGGCGCCAAAGTATCTCATCAGCCTCGTAGCGCGCCCGATGAAGAGCACTAACAGTCCCGTCGCGCCGGGATCCAGCGTGCCTCCGTGTCCGATTCTCCGAACGCCGGAGAGCCGACGCATGCGGTTGACCACGTCGTGAGACGTCCAGCCGGGCGGCTTGTCTATCAGCACGATCCCGTCGGGCACCACGATCCCGTCGGGCACGACGATGCCGTCCGGCATCACGTTTCGTCGCTCGCCTCGTCCGCCGGTGTCTCTCTCGCCGGCAGATCGTCGGCGACCTGATCGAGCAGACTGGAGATGCGCGTGCCCTCTTCTATCGACCTATCGTCGACGAACTCCAGATCCGGAACACGCCGAAGCCGCACTTGTCGGCCCAGTTGCGATCGGAGAAAGCCCTTAGCACGCTCCAACGCCTCGATGCTGCGGCCAGGCTTCTTGTCGCCGGTGGTCATCTCGCTGACGAAAATGCGCGCGTGGCGCAGGTCTTGGGTGAGGATTACGCGCGTGATGGTAACGTACCCGATGCCCGGGTCCTGCAGACGAACGCGGATTATCTCCGACAGCTCTTTCTGTATCGAAGCCGCGACCTCGTCAGATCGTCTGTTCATCAACCAACCTTACAGGACCTCGATCGACGCGTCGAGCACCGATATGCGCAGGTCCTTCTCCACAAATCTGGCGACATTGTCCAGCACGAGCCTGACCGATCCATGATCCGGCCCGACTACGGCGACGCCCAGCGTCGCTCGTTGCCACATGTCCTGATGGTCGACCTCCGCAACGGATACGTTGAATCGGTTGCGGATTCTGTCCTTCAGGCTGCGGACTATCTGGCGCTTGTCCTTCAGCGAGCCGCTTTCCGGCACGAGCAGCGCAAGACTCAGGCTTGCCACTACCACGTCGCAACCGTCACACCGCCTCGGCCGTCTCTGGCTCCAACGACCGGGCTTCTTCTATCAGATCGTATGTTTCGAGCACGTCGCCGACTTTGACGTCGTTGAAGCTCTCGACCCAAATCCCGCATTCGAATCCGGACTGCACTTCTCGCACGTCGTCCTTCACTCGGCGCAGAGTCCCGATCGTGCCGTCGTAGACCTCGACACCCTCGCGCAGCACTCTGACGCGAGAGCCACGTTGGACCAGGCCCGTGCGCACCATCGAGCCGGCGATGACACCCGCACGTGGCACTCTGAAGAGCTGTCGAACTTCGGCGGAGCCTGTGACTTGCTCGGTGATTTTCGCGTCGAGAAGGCCCGAAAGCGATGCTCTCAGTTCCTCGACCGCCCTGTATATCACGGTGTAGTACCGAATCTCCACTTGTTCCTGCGCCGCGAGTTCTCTTGCTCGGGCATCCGCTCGGATATGGAATCCGATGATGATCGCATTGGAGGCCGCGGCCAGCAACACGTCG
>CAZSJP010000719.1:0-2684 GCA_964606675.1 uncultured bacterium | reverse complement strand
CCAAAGGGCCGCTCTTCTCAAGATGGAACTGCGTGGCGACCAGGTTGCGCTGGCCTATGACGCTTGAGAACTCGACACCGTACTTCGTCGTTGCGTAGACGACGTCGGCCTCGTCCGGAACGGGGCGGTACGAGTTGACGAAGTAGAACGAGGTGTCGTCGGGAACGCCCTCGAACAATGGATGCGGCTTGGCGAAGTGCACCTGGTTCCAGCCTATCTGCGGCACTTTCAGCGTCTGGCCGTCGGCCGCCCCAGGGAAGCGCTGCACCTGCCCCTTTACGAGGCCCAGGCAGTCGGTGTCTTCCTCCTCGCTGTGCTCGAAGATGATCTGGACGCCGATACAGATCCCAAGCAGCGGCGTTCCACGCGCATATACCTCGTCTCGCAGGAGCGTATCGAGCCCCGCCGCGGACAGGTTGCGCATCGTGGCCCGTGCCGCGCCGACGCCCGGGAATATGACTCGGTCGGCCGAACGAATCGCCTCCGGATCGGCCGTGATGACCGACTCGTGTCCGAGGAAATCCAGCGCGCGCTGCACGCTGGCGAGGTTGCCGCCCTGGTAGTCTACAATCGCTATCATAGTCCGAGCCTTCACCTTTCGGCGGCTTGTCGCGCTGCCGGCCGCAACGAATACCGTGCGACGGGCGAGCGCCGGTGGATGTAGACAGTAAACTACGTCCTCTCCACGGCAGGGGTCAATGCGGCGTCGCGTGGGTTGACTGGCATCGCCAAGTTCGGTATAATATTGGTTTCTATGGAATGATGGGTGATCCACCATTGGGGCGTCGTCCAATGGCAAGACACGGGACTTTGGATCCTGGAATGGAGGTTCGAATCCTCCCGCCCCAACCAAGATAGCCACCGTGGTCGGCCGCTCGGGCATCCTAACCGAAGCCGGTTCCGAACCAGAAGCAGAGGCCGACCCGCCTCGAGGACAACTGCAAGATGAGCGAAGATAAGCTTACCGTAACGCTGCGGACCGACTTGGGCAAGCAGGCCGCAAAACGCACCCGCAAAGGCGGACGAACGCCCGCGGTGATCTACGGCGGAGCGGCCGACCCGATGCCCGTGCAGATCGACACGCAAGCGCTTGAGGCGATGCTGCGTCACGGATCGCTGACGCGCGTCGTGCCGCTGGACATCGATGGTGGCGAGAACTGCCAGGTCTTGATGCGCAGCCCTGTCAGGCACCCGGTGTCGCTCGAACTACTGCACGTCGACATGTTTCGCGTGACGGCAAGCTCTCGCGTCACCGTCGACGTGCCCATCGTGCTTACCGGCGTCGCAGAGGGTGTGCTTGCCGGCGGCGTCCTCGACCAGGTGCTGCATACCATCCACCTGGAGTGCCTCGCCAGCAATATCCCGGAGAAGATCGAGGTCGACGTTACGAACCTCGAGATCAACGACAACATCCATGTCAGCACACTAGAAATCCCCGACGCGACCATCATGAACGATCCGAGCGCCGCGATAGTTACTTGCGCGCCGCCGAGGGTCATCGAGGAAGAGGTCGAGGCGGAAGAAGGCATCGAAGAACTCGAAGAAGGGGCCGAACCGGAAGTCATCGGCGCCAAGGAAGAAGACGACGACGACGACGAGGACGGCACCGACGAGTAGTGCGTATCATCCTCGGGATAGGCAACCCCGGGCTGGCCTATGCGTCCACCAGGCATAATGTCGGCTGGCGGGTTCTGGATGAGATTGCGGGCCGGCGCTCGGCCCGGTGGTCTACCGCAGCCGGCCCCTACGCGGATGCCGTCGTGTCGCTCGACGGCGCCGACTGCGCCCTTGTCAAACCACTGACGTACGTGAACCTCAGCGGGCCGGCAGCCTCGCACGCATGCACGAAGCACGCAACCCTCCCAACCGACATGCTCGTTGTATTGGACGACGTGCACCTGGAAGTGGGCGAGATCAGGCTCCGTCTGCGCGGCTCCAGTGGGGGGCACAACGGCATGGAATCCCTGATCGACGAGCTTGGCACGAACGATCTGCCACGCCTGAGGGTAGGGATCGGGGCGCCGGGACCCCCTGGGGGGTTGGTGGAACACGTGTTGTCGCCGTTCAATATAGAGGAAGCCGACATAATGGCCCGAGCGGCCATTCAGGCGGCTTCCATCGCCGAGGCCTTCGGGCGAGGCGGATACGAAGAGGCGGGCATCGAGCACGGCCGACTGAAGTCGGAGGCCGATGAGACATAGATTGAGGCCTGAAAAGTTGCCGGTCCTCATTCCTCGACTATAGACTTGCGTTGGACCTCCGCGCGCTCCGACCCACGGTGGCGCGCACAACCGATCATGACCGTACACCGCGGAGCTACCATGATTGACCTGACTCAGTACGCTTGGATCTTGGGGATTCTCGGCCTCGGCGTCGCCGGGCTGATATACCTCTCGATTCGTCGTCAAGACGCCGGCACCGAAACCATGCAGGACATCGCCGAGCAGATTCACATCGGCGCGATGACGTTCCTGCGCCGCGAGTACACGATACTCGCAGTCTTCATCGTGATCGTCTTTGCCGCCCTATTCGTCGGAATCAACCCGAGAACGGCTTACGCGTTCCTCGTCGGTGCCGTCTGCTCCATGTCGGCTGGCCTCCTCGGTATGGAAGCCGCGACAAAGGCCAACGTGCGCACGAGCGCCGCGGCCAACAAAGAGGGGCAAGTGGCCGCGCTTTCGGTC
>CAZSJP010000718.1:0-2688 GCA_964606675.1 uncultured bacterium | reverse complement strand
GGCGTCGAGTACTTCGCCCAGTTCGCGACGGCAGCCGATTACGTGGTGACACTTGGGAACGCACTGGTTGCGATACCGCAGCAGAACTACTTCAAGTGGAACAAACTCAACCACCTCGTCTTCACAATCCTGTTTGCGAGCGTCGTGCTCATCTTCATCGAACTGGCGCGCCGAGACCCCGACATGTTCATCCGCAAGATAGCCGGGCTCGACGCCGTCGAAGAAGCCGTCGGGCGAGCAACCGAGATGGGCAAGCCCGTCTACTTCGTGCATGGCCTGATGGGTATGAGCACAATATCCACCGTTGCCGCTGTGAACATACTCGGTCCCGTTGCGCGACGGGCGGCCGAGTACGAGACGACGCTCAAGGTCATGAACGTCGACCCGATCGTGTTCGCCGTGAGCCAGGAAGTCGTGCAGCAATCTTACACGGAAGTGGGCAGGCCCGACGCATACGTCGAGGACGACGTCATGTTCGTTGCGCCGAATCAGTTCAGCTACGCCGCAGCGGTTGACGGGATGATGGTCCGCGAGCGGCCGGCCACGGTGCTCCTGATGGGTTGCTTCTTCGCCGAGTCGCTGCTCCTGGCCGAAACCGGCAGTCACATCGGAGCGATACAGATCGCCGGTACGGATTCGTACACGCAGCTTCCGTTCTTCATCACGACGTGCGACTACACACTGATGGGTGAGGAGCTTTACGCCGCCAGCGCATATCTGTCGCGCGATCCCAAGCTGCTGGGCAGTCTGCGCGGCCAGGACGTCGGGAAGGCGGTTCTGTTGGTCGGGCTCGTCCTGGGAACGATACTGGAACTGCTGGACGTCAGTTGGCTCACGCACCTCGTCAAGGCTCTGTAGACGTCATCGGAGGCGCATCGCAAATGCTCTTCATAAGGCGCACCCTACCACTGATAATCGCCTTCGTCATGGGCGTCCTGGGCATCGTCATCTACTACCAGCCCCACCAGGCGGCGATAGACCTTCAGGACACGGTGACCAAGTGGGTGTACATCGTTGGCGCCTTCGCTTTCTTCCTCGGCCTCTACAGTTTGCTCCACATGCACGGGCAGCGCATCGCACGCAAGGAGGCCGGATGGGGATACAGCGTCTTCGTTTACATCGGCTTCCTCCTGATGCTCGGCGCGGCGATCTACAACCAGGGCGAGTGGTTCCTAACCGCGAGGAATCCTGGCGGCGCTCTGGACTGGCTTTTCAGCCACGTATTCGACCCGGCCGAGTCGACGATGTTCTCGCTTCTGGCGTTCTTCATCGCATCGGCGGCCTACCGGACATTCCGCGCCCGAACGACCGAAGCCGGGATCCTCCTGGTTGCCGCCATCATCGTGATGCTTGGTCGCGTGCCGATCGGAGCACTCATCTGGGATCAGTTCCCCGCGCTGCAGCAGTGGGTGATGAGCGTGCCCAACATGGCCGCCAAGAGAGGGCTGTTGCTCGGAATCTACCTGGGTGCCATAGCGACCGCGCTGCGCATCATCTTCGGCATTGAGCGCTCCTACCTGGGAGGCAACGACTGATGATCGACAGGCTGCTCTCAATCGATCGGCGGATCGTCTTCCTGTTTGTCTTTGTCGGCCTCCTGGCTGCAATGCTGGCTGGCGCGCGAATCGGTATCAACCCGACAGCGAATGTGCGCAAAGTCTACGAAGCGATAGACGAGCTGAAAGGCAAGCCCGGCGCAACGGTGCTGATCTCGTTCGACTATGGCCCAGGAAGCAAGCCGGAGCTGCAACCCGTGGCGATCAACGCAGTGCGGCAGTGCATGACCAGCGGCATCCGCGTCGTCGGCATGGCGCTATGGCCCGATGCGGTAGGGCTCGCACAATCTGCTTTCGACTCGATAGCAACACAGTACGGGAAGACTCGCGGCGTCGACTGGACGTTCCTCGGATACAAGACGGGCTTTGAGTCGCTCATAATCAACATGGGCCAGGACTTCCGCAGCGCTTTCTCGCAGGATGCCTACGGCACGTCCACCGCCGAGATGGAAGTCACGCGCTCGATATCGAAACTGGCCGATTTCGACTACGTCCTCGCCGTTGCGGCGGGTGGCACGATCGACCACGCAGTGTGGATCCCATACGCGGTAGAGCGGTACAAAGTCAAGCTCGGCGGCGCCTGTACGGCGGTGATGGCGCCGGATCTGTTCCCGTACCTCCAATCAGGCCAACTGACCGGACTGATAGCGGGACTCGCCGGCGCCGCGGAGTACGAAACTCTGTTGGAGGCGCCCGGATCGGCCGTCGACGGCATGGTGCCGCAGTCGGTCGTGCACCTGATCATCATCCTGTTCATCATCGTCGGTAACGCGATGTACTTCCTCCAGCGCAGGCGGGAGAAGGCTCTGTCGTCCTGAGGCAGCACCTTGGGACCAAAGGGATGAGGCATCATGAACAGCTCCAGTCGTGTGGCGATGTACGCGTTCGCCGGTGTATTCGTCGTTCTCAGCGCGGTGCAACTCGCCCTGGGCAATCTGGGGTTTGATAGCAGCGGGCTGGGCACTCTTACGGCGGCCGGCGTCACCCTGGCGCTGTTCAGCTTCCTCTACGACGACAACCCCATGTTCAAACTGGCGGAGCATTTCTACGTCGGCATCGCGATGGGATACTCGCTTGCCCAGATTTGGTTCAACGTCCTGCTGGCCGACTTGGTGAAGCCGCTACTCTTGTC
>CAZSJP010000717.1:0-2699 GCA_964606675.1 uncultured bacterium | reverse complement strand
TCAACTTCCTCAGCTTGGGTGGTGACAACGTCATGACATTCCACACCTAGTCGTCGATGCCGCGTGTCAGATGTCCCGTCCTCTTCTGGCCCCGAAGTTTGCCCTCGACCCAGAAATAGACCGTATCTTCCAGTATTTCCTTCAGCTCGTGCTCATCGCCCATCCTAGTTACCAACACGTCCTTGGGTTCCAGAACGTAATGGATCCCTTCTGACTTCATCAGGCACCTGCCCTCCACCATGAATACGAACTCGTCGCAGTCGTGGTAGTGCAACTCGGTGACGTTCTTACGTCCCGCCTCGAAGCGCGCCAGACCCCAATGTGCGAACTCCTTCGATGGCGCGTTTGCGCGCGCTCCCTGTATGATAGGCATCTTGTCTCCTTCCGCAAACGCTGTAAACGAACTTCCGTTGCCATCTACAGGTCTACCGATATTCTTACTCGAACGCCGGCAGGAAATCCCGCTGCAAGTCCAGCATCTCATCAAGCATCTTCTCGGCCCCATCGATACTGTTCACGTTCGGATCGAGAAGTAACGCCTGTAGTAGAAGCCTCTTATCGCGCGTACGATACGCCTCGGTAACCAGTTTCACGATGGATACCTGCGTTCTCATGAATGCTGCAAACGCTTCCGGTATCGCGCCGACGTGCATCGGATGTATGCCGCTCGCATCGACACTCGCCGGCACCTCGATCGCTGCTCCCGCAGGCAGGTTCTCGATGTAGCGCTCTGTGTTGAGCACGTTTACGGCCGGGCGTACCGAGCCGCGGTCGAGTTCCACGTCGCAGATAACCGGCACCGTGTATTCGCCGGTAGGGCGCGTGATCTCGTCGTCCAAGGAAACCCGACCGGTCGCATAGTCTTCTAGCGGCGTCTCCGTCGGCTCGTCTTCCTCCATCTTCAGCCGCTTCGACTCCAGTCCGTAGTACCATTTCGCGCCCAAGTACTCCGACCCGAACGACAGATACTCGCCGATATGATCGTCGGACGGGAACACAAACACCCCGAATATCTCCGCGATCTTCCTGAAAAGCACGTTCGGCGTACCGATGTCCTCACTCACCTTCCGCAGCACGTCTGCGTACAGATCCTCACCGGTGTTCTTGTCGCGTGTTTGTGTGATGCAGTAGAAATGATTCAAACCGGCCGATACGATATCCAGCTCCTCCAACGGTCTGTCGAGGTATCGCGGAATAGCCTCCAATGCACCAAGTACGCCGTGGCAGAACCCAGCTGCTCGGATACTTGTCAGGTGCAGCACTGCATGCAGAACGCGCATCTCCGGGTTGGTGAAGTTGAATAGCCACGCATCCGGACAAAGCCGCTCCATGTCCTTACAGATCGGGATCACCAGATCGATTGTCCGCAGCGCATGGAACAACGCCCCCGGTCCCCCGTTCTCGCCCAGACAATGCTTGAAACCGTAAGACAGCGGAACGCGGAAATCCTGCTCCCACAGCTCCATACGCCTTCTTTCCACGGCGGTGATCACGTAACTGGCCCCAGGCAGGGCGTCCAGCCTGTCCGTTGTGTTCGAGAGCTTCACGTCGCTGCCCACGTATTCCCTGATTCGTTCCGCCAACCCGGCCATCGTATCAAGCGCACCTTCGTCTTCGTCGACGAGCGTCACTTCGACACCCCGACCCCGTAGGTCGCTCGATCGCAGAATATCGACTATCTGCCCTCGTCCGAAACTCCGGCTCCCGGCTCCTATCAGCACTATCTTCACGACGATCCCTTTCGTCAGGTGGACTCACCTACCAAGAACGGCTGCGCACGCGCGTCGGCCAACTAGCCGGGCCATTGGGTGAACGCATCGAGACACATACTTTCCCTTCGCAGCACAGTATCCGACGTTCACTACAGAGGTGAAACATATGGAATCCGCTCGGTACGATTTCCACATTCATACCAAGTATCTCAAGTGCGCCAACGAAACGATGGAAATCCTTGCGATCGTTGCCAAGTGCAAGCGTCTCGGAATGACCGCACTTGCCATTACCGACCATATGAAGGACATGGAGACGCTTACCCTCCACTCCGACATCCTCCGCGACATTGAGCAGATAGACACCGAGATAGACGTCTACTTCGGCGTAGAGCTGAACTTCACCGGATGCGACGAGGGCTTCCTCTGGGACGAGGAAATCAGAGACAAGATCGGATTCCAGTTCGCGATCGGCGGCATCCACTCCCCGTACGCAGTCGGTGAATACGACGTGAAGAAAGTGGTCGACGTGCAGCATCGTCACCACCTCAAGACATGCGCCGACCCGCTCGTCGCCGTCCTCGTCCATCCGTATTGGTTCAGCATGAACGAGTACCGAAGGAACGATTGGCCCTGGTTTGGAACCATGGACGCCGTGCCGCAATCCTACGCTCGCGAACTCGGCCAGGCCGCGAAAGAGACCAACACGGCCATTGAGATTAACGGCAACGGCAACGTCACCGTAAATGCGGCGCACGACGAGGCATTCATCGACCAGTATTTCGACTACTTGTCCGCAATCGCCGAAGAGGGAGCCATGTTCACCCCAGGCTCCGACGCCCACGACATATCCCGAGTCAGGTCGGTTCAAGACTCATGGCGTATGATCGAACGCCTCAACCTGCCGCCGGAACGAATCTGGCGACCGGACTGCGAACCGATAGTGGGCCGAAGTCGATCGGCAACCTAGTTGTGGAATGTCATGACGTT
>CAZSJP010000716.1:0-2701 GCA_964606675.1 uncultured bacterium | reverse complement strand
TGCTCCCAGGTCTCGTCCTCGACGAAAATGCCCTCCTCGGTCCGCTGGCGTTTGGTTTGGCGCGCGACCTTACAGGCAGCATGCGAACCGGGATACTGGCGCTCATCGTGTTCTTCATCGTCGGCATGATCGTGCTGATCCCGGTTAACGTGGCGCGAGGGGTACGATTGGCAGAATCGAGTCGGAACGATGGCGTAGATGCGGGCGGCTGACGGGGAAACCTACCGGTGTTGACACCGCCAGGCTCTTGCCGAATCGGCACCGATGCAGAGGAAGGCACTGTGGTTGCATCTCGAAGGCCAGGGACGCAACGCATCGGCATCGGCATCGGAGGTCGTCGAGACCTCGTCGATAGGGAGCGGTAGCATGGAAGAGGGTGCAGTACCACTTGCTGCACTAGGCTATTTCCTGCCGTTGTCCGTAGCGGCCGGAGTCGCGATTTACGTGAGATCTCGCCGCGAGAGCGCACTCCTCCGCGCGTTGGCCGCAGTGTCTCCGGCCGTCGCCGGTACACTAGTCTTGTGCATTGTAGACATGATACTCTCCGAGTCCGTGGGGAGATGGCTGACCTGGAACGCCGCCCGCCTGGTTCCGACGATGATGCTAGGGTCTGACTACTACCTCTGCCCCGGCCCCGACTCGGGTCCGATGTTCTCGATATACGGACCCATCGCCCACGTCGTCTACGTACCTGCTTTGCTAGGAGACAACCCATATGCTGCGGTGATGATCGGTACGATCGTTTCTCTCATTCTCTACTTCGGCCCGATCCTATGGCTTGTCCGACAGACGATCGTTCGTGTTCACGGGAGTATGGACTAGTCGCTTGCGACGATCATGCTAGGGGCCGTTGGCTTTTCGGTGATGGCAACCGAATCGCTGAGCGTATCGGCATTCGCAATCATGGCCGACGCGTCGGCGCTTGGACTGGCGACGCTGACTTGCAGCCTTCTCTACGTTCGGGGAGCCGAGCTGCGTGGGTCGCATCTTCCCATCGCGGCGGCTCTGGCGGTGCTCGCGATTTGATCGAAGCAAACGGCGGTTCCGCTTCTGGTTGCACTGCCGCTGTATGTTCTCGCCACCAACGGAAGGAGACCTAGCCTCTACTTCCTGGTGAGATTGGCTGCGATTGGCATCGCCATTTCTTTGCTTATTATCGCACCGTTGAACGTTGGCGATCTCTACTTCTGGATGTTCAAGTACCCTAGCTCATCCCAGATGAAGACTCTCGACGATGTCCTCGGTGTGGGAGAGGCGCTTCGAGTTGCCCAGGCGTTCGCGATACCGATCAGTGCTGCGCTGGCTTACCTACTTCTACGTCGATATGTCCCTGCGTTGCGAGCGAGCAATCTGTTCTCTCGGAAATGGTACCTGGAGAATCGGTGGTTGGTGTTCCCTATGGTAGGTATATGTATGACTCCCACTGCCTTGCTGGCATTGCTCAAAGTTGGGAGCGCTCCGAACAACTGGAATTACATATCGCATTTCATGATGGTAGGTTTCGCCATTCTCGCCATCGAGTTGACGTCGCCTCAGCATCGGACGTCAGTGTTGATGCAACGCATCGTTCGTGGGTGCATCGCGTGTCTTGCGATCATCCTCGGGGCCGTGGGTGTTGCGGATGTCGGCTGGCGCGGCGAACAAACCGGTTGGGGATCGCCCGAATGCATCGATTGGTACGCGACCCACGAAGGATACAGCCGCGCGACCCAAGAAGCATACAGCTATGCGAAGAAGTTCCCTGGCGTGGGATATTTCCCCTGGGAGCCATTGTCGGCCTTCATGGCCGAAGGGAAGCTGTATCACTTCGCACAGACAGTTTTAGAGAGGGACGTGGCGGGCTACGGCCCTAGTGCACGAAATATGGCTGCGCATGTGCCTCAGGACATGCAGTTCATCGCGATTCACCCGTGCCATGAGGGCTATGTCATGCGGTACTTCCCGGATTTCACGGTGCAGGATCGGATCCTCAAGTTGCCCGGTTGGGATATCTACAGAAGAGCAAGATGACGGCGCTCCGAGCGGCCGCTCCAGACATATCGGGGTGTGGCTTCTGGCCTTGTCGGCCCGGTTCCGCTGAATGTGGGTAGGATGATGCCGTTGGCTGGAGACTAAGGTTGCCGAGAAGACTCGAGGCGCACTTGGCGCGCGTCGCGGCTTCAACGGCACACGAAGACAAAGAAGAGGATTGCTCGCACGTCGCGCCGTGGGCCATACGGTGTTAGATTAGAGCTGACCAGCCGGCAGAAGGGGGCGGGTCTGCGCAGTGGAGGACTGAGATGCTTGAGCGTATTCCGCGGTTTGCACGCCTGTGCAAATTTGGCATGCCGGCAGCGTGCCTCTTGACCGCGTTATCCTGTAGTTTGGGTACACCGACCGAGCCGAAGTACTACATTCTGGGCGAATGGACGGATGCGGACAGCCGTGGCACACTAACGTTTCATGAATCGAAATGGACGGGTCTGACCTTTGCGCCGGGGCGATACGCGATATCGCACGATTTGCTGACAGAACAGGGGACCTACGCGTTCGAATCTCTCGAATGCGAGTACTACGAGGCGAGCGAATTCTGGATATTCACGTCGCCTGCCCACGCGTCATGCGCGGGCGTCATGAGTTTCAGCGCCGACAACGGCCACAAATGGACTAGCTGTGCAATGTCAGGACGTTGTCCTCGGTGAGTCGTAGCGTTTGCATTGGC
>CAZSJP010000715.1:0-2705 GCA_964606675.1 uncultured bacterium | reverse complement strand
GGGCCGGAATTACGACGGCGACATACATCTGCTCGTAAGCGACGTCGTCATGCCGGGCATGAAGGGCCCCGAGATGGCGGCACAGCTCCGCGAGGCAAGGCCCGATCTGCGGCAGCTCTTCATCTCCGGCTACGCCGAGAACGGTGAGATTCCGGAGAGGTCGGAGGACACTGAGTTTCTCGGCAAGCCGGTCAGCCCGCTAGACCTGCTGGCCGCCGTGCGACGGCTGCTGGATCAGCCAGCCCGAGCGGGACGTCCCGCGATGCGAACCGCAGCCGAAGTAGAGTTGAGCTACTAACATGGAAGAGCAAGCGTACGGCAAGAGAAAGCTGCCACGAAGCGAGGCAGTCCGGGTACAGAACGTTAGGAAGTAGTTGACGACACACCCAAAAACACGGAGGAACACGCCATGCAGGTACCAATTCTCAGACTCAAAGATGTGCTTCTGACATCCATCCAGGTGGACTTGACCGACCAGGAAGCGCTGCAATTCCAATCCGACATGCTCAATATGGTGGCCAAGACGGATGCCACGGGCATAGTGATCGACATTACCGCCATGGAGATTGTCGATTCCTACATGGCTCGCGTGCTCAACGAGACCGCGACCATGGTGAAGGTGCTCGGTGCCGAAGCCGTTGTCTGCGGCATGCAGCCGGCGGTGGCTCTGACCCTGATCGAGATGGGGCGAGAGTTGGTCGGTGTCGAGAGCACTCTGAATCTGGACCAGGCCATGGAGAAGATCCAGGAGCTGATCTCAGGCCGCACCGATGTCAGTCTGTCCCTGGACGAAGCGGGTGAGGCCGACGGCGGCTACGCCGATTCGGATGGCTCGGCAGCGGACGTCGCAGGTGCCGAGGTCATGGGCCGGGAGGGTGTCGATGTACACGCATAGACGTACCTCTGCGGATGAAATCCGCGTTGCCATCGACGCCGAGAGCGACATCATCGCTGCGCGGCAGGCAGGCCGGGATACAGCCAAGAAGCTCGGATTCGGTCTGGCCGATCAGACACGCCTGGCGACGGCTATCTCCGAGCTGGCGAGGAACATCATCAAGTACGCCGAGAAGGGCGAGTGCGTCGTGACCGACGTGTCCGATGCGAAGACGGTTCGCGTCAAGGTCGAAGTGAGGGACGAGGGTCCGGGCATCGGCGACGTGAAGAAGGCGATGGCAGATGGTTTCAGCACCGGCAGGAGCCTGGGTATGGGGCTTCCTGGCACCAAGCGGCTGGTGCACGACTTCGCCATCGATTCCAGCAGCGCCGGCACCAAGATCGCCGTCGGCCTCTCGCGCCCGCGCTAGTGCGGTAGGTCTCTGACGTTCACGCAGGGCCCCCGCCTCGGAGTATGCAGTGGGCGAGACGAATAGGTGCTCGCCCATCACATACCCCGTCGAACGCCATGAGCCTGAGGCGACCCAACTACGCCTCAGGCAACAAGGGCAGCCGACGGCGGCTACGCAGTGCATACCCCGACGGAGCGCCCCGCCGTATTGGCGTCACGCCTCGTATATCCGCCGACTGGTCGCCTTCCGCGGCCATCTGTCGCGCCGGACCCCGGTAGACCGACACCGCCGACCTTCGCTCCGCATCGCGGATGCTCAATGCGGCGTTCCGCAGACCGCATGAGCCCTTCGTGGCGACGTCGGGCTGCAGCCTGCCTGCCCCGCCGCTTTTCGACCACGTCCGCGCCGACTCAGGCGGCCCTGCCCGTCTCAGGGCGCTATACCGGCTCGCCGGATGACGCGATAATCCTGTCGATCTCGGCCAGAGCGTAGCCGGCAAGTTTCTGCTGCGCCTTCTGCGGACCCGAGTTGCCCTCGCCCAGATCGCCGACGATCACGATGTTCTTCTGGTTCGCCGGCCCTGTGTAGTTGAAGCTCCCGGCGATGAGCATCTTGCCGTCGATGACCATGAGCTTGTGATGGAGCTTGCGCGGTTTGGGAGTGGGGTGATTCCGCTTGGGGACGATATGAAGCTCGACGCCAGCCTTCTTCAGACTTTTGGTGGCCGCCCAGGTTTGCTTCGCGCTCAGCCTGCAGAGCGCACCCCGGACGTGGACGCCGGCCCTGGTTGCCAGAACCAACTGGTCGTCTATGCCGGAGGACTTGGCGAACGTGAAGACAGCGAAGTCGACTCGCTCGCGGGCCTTCGCGATCTGTTTCATGATCTCCATTTCCGGGTTGTGGTCCGGTGCAAACAGCACCTTGACTCTCACGCCCGCGACCGTCACCTCCTTCGGCCTCGGATCGTGACCTTCGTTTAGCTTGCCGAAATGC
Organism: uncultured bacterium; assembly: GCA_964606675.1. Taxonomy (GTDB): domain Bacteria; phylum Latescibacterota; class MWCZ01; order MWCZ01; family MWCZ01; genus CAZSJP01. The sequence goes on along the minus strand of CAZSJP010000715.1, from coordinate 426 downwards.
CCTCGCTGGATCTCTCTGAACTCCCGGTCGTAGATCTTCGCTATCGCCTTGTCGTGTACGATCAGTACGTGATTGAGATTCCCCGATGTGCCCGTTTCCGTGAAGTTGGTCGACCCGGTGAGCACCGCCTCGCCATCTCGAACGATGAATTTCTGGTGGAAGATGGTGGGGTTGAAGTCAGAATGAGCCCGGATCCCCGCGCGAAGGATTGCGTCCCGCAGAACCCTGTTGGTTTCATTCGCTCCCCCTGGCTCGAACGGTTTGTCGCGCGGTGCGCGTGCTCGCAGATAGTCCGCCTCCAGGACAAGCTTCACGCGGACCTTCCTCTGTCTCGCGCGCACGATCGCCTCGGCGATCTCCAACGAATCCAGTTCCTGAACGGCTACGTGTAGCCTCTTCTTGGCCCCATTAATGAAGCCGACTATG
>CAZSJP010000714.1:0-2712 GCA_964606675.1 uncultured bacterium | reverse complement strand
AAGTACCGCCACCAAAGATCGCTTGTCTCCCAGGTGAGCCGCTTGACGACTTCCGGGTAGTCGTACATGTCGAGCATCAGCCGGTGCCCGGGGCGGAACGTAGAAATGACGTCCAGGCTGCCGCCCAGGTCGGTCATCCCGATCTGCACAAGCCCCTCCCACCGCTCGACGGCCGCCTGCATCATGTCCGAGGTTTTCGCGAACCACGCGTTCTCGGCGTCGTACTCGAAGACGAGGTCGGCGATCTCCCGCTCATCGGGAGCGACGAACCAGATGGTATCGGACATTGGCTCGACCCGGGCGCCAAGGTATGCAGCCACGGAGCCGGCGCCGAAATACGGGACGACAGAGGGGAAGCCATCGCCCAGATAGGCCTGGCACGATAGATCGTAGTCCCAACGGTCCACGATGTCGGCAGTGGACACGTCCAGGCCGTACATGGAGTTAACCCATCCATGGGGCAGAACCGGCTCTGCAGGCCCCGGATCGTTCCCGGTGAGCGTGACGTGCATCAGCGGGCGGTCAAGCTCGCCGGTCCACCATGCGCGGTAGTCGTTCTTGATCCGGTCCCAACGATCCGGAGAGAATCGGACAGGCATTGCGTTTCACCTCGTATGCGAATGGGGCAACGATTCGGCTATCAGGTTACAGAGCGCCGTATCTGTCGAGCATGTCGGCAACCTCGTCTTCGTTCTCGATGCTGTCGCCGCCGATGACGATAATCCCGTCTGAAGTGCCGATCTGCTCGGCGATCACGTCGACCAACCAGCGGCCGTCTTCGGCTCGTCCATGCCAGATCTGCATGAGCTTGCCGGCGTCGCTGATCTTGCGGAACACGTCTGGCCACATATCGAGCTCAGGGGAGCCGGTGCCGGGCACCCACTGCACCCCGTCGAGCTCTTCGATTTCGAGCAGCGAGTCCAGATGCGGAAGTTGCCCGGGGCCGTCGAGGTGGTAGAACGAGTTCGTCAGCTTCCGGCACATCGCGGCAAGTTCGGGCTTCACGAACTCGTCGAACATGTCCGGACCGATCATATAGCAGAAGTCGCACTGGAGGATGTAGTACGGCGATTCCGAGAATATCGCCGCCCACGCGGTGAAGCCGGGGTTCGTTGGCTGCAGGACGTCGTTCAGGGCCGCGTAGAACCGCCACCACAGATCGCTCGACGACCACAGGAGCCGTTTGACGTCGTCGGGGTGGTCGATGAGGTCGAGCAGCAGCTCCTTGCCGGGCCGAAACGTCGAGAGGACGTCCAGGTTGCCGTCCAGGTCGGTCATCGACACCTGCACGCCGCCGTTCCAGCGCTCACCGGCCGCGCGCATCAGGTCGCCGACGCGCCTGAGCCACATGTTGTCTGGGTCGAATTCGAACTGGATGTCGGCGATGTCGAGGCGTTCCGGGGGGTGGAACCAGGTCGTGCCGGCCTTGTTCTCGACCTCGGCTCCGAGGAAGGCCGCCGCGACCCCGGCGCCGAAGTTCGGCCAAATGCTCGGGAAGCCGTCGGCGATGCATTTCGTTTGCGAGAGGATATGGTCCCAGCGGTCGACGATGTCTTCGGCGGGAACAGACATATTGCAGAACGACGTGAAGGGGTAGTGCGGCAGGTCCGGCTCAGGGCGGCCCGGATCGACCCCGCCGAGGCCGATGTTAAACAACGGCCGGCCCAACTCGCCGGCCCACCAGGCGCGGTAGTCGCGCTTGATCCGATCCCAGCGATCGGGTGCGAAATCTATCGGCATCGTTGTCTTGCCCTCGCGTGTTCGAGTGAGCGCTCGCTGTCCATCACAGGGCACCGTATCTGTCGAGCATGCCGGCGACCTGGTCGTCGTTCTCGATGCTGTCGTCGCCGATGACGATGGTGCCTTCGGCGCCGGAGGCGCCCGATCGTCTCGCGTCGTGCCAGATCGGGTACGAAATGTATGTGGAGCCAACAGCCTTCCCCAACCAAGCCACCGCGATTCCGGCCAGTATCTGTTGGCCTGCGATCCATGAGCCAGTCCACGTCTTGCCCCACGGGGCCCGTGCCGGTATCTGTACTAGAATCGGCCCACCGGAAGAACTTCTCGTCGCCATGGCACGGCGCATCGCCGGGAAATCCTCGCAATGCTTGCCAACAGCTTCTTCATATCCGACGCGGCCCAGACACTGGTCGGGGTTCTCGCATTCCCGGCGATCCTGGTCGCGCCGGGCTATGCGGTCGGCTGGTGGTCCGGCGCTCTCTCGTTCCGATCGGCCTCCCGCGGTCATCGACTTATGCTCTCGGTGGTGCTATCCGTGTCGGTCTGTCCGATCGCGGCATACATCCTGGCGCGATTCCTCGGCCCTGGTACGGAGTGGGTCCTGTGTGCGGCGGGTGCAGTTATGGGTTTGGCGGCCGTAGCCCGCGAGCGGCGTGCCGGCGAGGCCCCGGCCTCGGCGGATGCGGATCTCGGCAGGTGGTCCGTGGTTCTGCCGTTGCTCGCGGCGGTCGCGATGGTGCTCGTGCTGGTGGACGTGGATTTCGGCGGAATGCTGTTTCGCGGCGGGGCGTTCTACGACACGATCGCACACACGGCCGTGGTGGACGCCGTCACCCGCACAGGCGTGCCGCCTAACAATCCTTTCTTCAGCGCGGACGGCCCGGACGTACTGCGCTACCACTACATGTGGTACATGCTGTGCGGCATGGTCGACTCGCTCGGTGGCACAGCCGTTGGGCCGAGGGCAGCCGT
>CAZSJP010000713.1:0-2713 GCA_964606675.1 uncultured bacterium | reverse complement strand
GCGTTCATCACCATCGGAACGCATTCCGAGCCGTCTGGTGCGTACTGATTGCCAGCGAGGGCCGACGCCAGCGCGCCCGGCCAGTCGGCCGACACGATTGGCTTCGGGAACACGTGTACCGGATGGCATGCGTAGTTGGCCGCCACCGATGGGAACGATCCGTCGTCCGCTCTGAAGGCGACAACGCCGACCTCGGGGTCGATGGGGCCTTCCATGTACAGGATGTCCGTGTGCCCGAGCGGTGCGGGCGACGTCGGTCCGGGCATGAAGACCCGCCCGTCGCGTCGGACGGCTCTTCGGTTGAATGCGTAGCGCCCTTCGACGCCTCTGCCGACCCCGATATCGACCGGCAGTATCGCATCCGAAGCACGCCCGATGGCATCGACGATGCGCGCCTCCGCGTACTCGTCGTACGAGCTTTCGCCACCGCGAAGCCAGTCGGCATCCGATGGCAGCGAGAACTCGTCGCTGAGCATGAAGTTCCCGAGCGACGGCGCCGAGTGGGTCTGCGTCGCGTGCACCATCACCGCGTTCCGGTCGAATCCGAAGCGGTCCGCGGCGGCGTCACGGATGCGGTCGGTGTTCGGCTTGCAGACTATCGTCAGGTCCAGCGCGACGATACAGAGCCGTTGTCCGCCGGACTCAAGGACCATGGCCCTCGCCATCAACGGATCGACCACCATCTTCGCTTTTCGTGGCGACCCGACGTCCCCCGCCAATTGTACTCCGGCTGCCGGGGTTATGTCCGCCGTGGCAACCCCAAGGCCGAGCCGTTGGGTCCCAGACCCCTTGCGCACTACCATGGCTCTACCGACCTCTGCGTAAGATGCTTCGTCCTGACAACCGCGTTCCCATAGGATGGTACGACACGAGCGCACGCGGGGGAACATCGGAGCCGCCTCAAGCATCGGAATGAGGAGACGGGGGGGTACGTCCCGGTACTATCCCGGCAGTATCTTGTCTGTGAAACGCAAGGAGGGATGCTGGCTCGGCTCTATGGCCAGCTAGTCGCCGCACATGGCATGGCTTTTGCAATTTCCGGTTCATAGTGAGTCTGGATGAGTCGGATTTCGATCTCCGGGGAGTCATGCGATGGGTGGCCCGTCAGTCTCCGACCGCCACAAGCGGCCGGAAACGCCTGAAGTCGCACCCTTACAGAGGTGCGGTGAGGAATGTCGGGCATGGTGAGTGGATACATCATTGTGTCAGACAATTCAGACGTTTTGTCCAGCGCAAGTCGGACCATGAGTCCGAAAAGAGGGGAATCGTAAGAATGCCACGCCCGAAAACCGGAAACAAACACGAACGCCTGATCGCTGCGGCGGCGAATCTGTTCGCAGAGAAGGGCTTCGCGTACACAACCACGGCAGAAGTTTCGGACTCGGCTGGAGTTGCGGCGGGTACGTTGTACCTCTACTTCAGCTCGAAGGACGAACTACTGTATTCGACTCTCGAAGCGTTCCTCGATGCGCTCTCGATGGAAGTCGTGCCAGGCATCGCCGCGGCCGAGACACGGCCCGAGAAGCTCGAGGCGTTCATATCGGGCTACCTTTCGTTTGTCGAGGGCAGCTGGGCGCTCTCACGGGTGTTCTTCGTCGAGCTCTGCCAGAACCGGGCCGCGCTACGCGAGGCCGCTGGGGCCTTGTGGGACCGCTACTACTCGATCGTCCGCATGTTCCTGACGGACGAGGAGCAGGCTCTCACCGAACCGACGGTCGAGCTTGAAGCAACGGTGGCAACCGTCCTCGGCCCGGTCGAGTCGGTCTGCAGACGATGGCTACAGGGGCGCGACCCGCTGCAACCCACCGATTATTCGGCGGCGCTCTACGAGAGGACAGCCAGAATAGTTGGCGTTGACGGCGTCATGGTGGAAGTCTGACCGGTGCCGTGAGCGACACGCTCATGCGGCTTGGGAGCGCACTGCTCTCATCAATCGCCGATGCCGTCTGGCCCGCGGCATGCCCTTCGTGCGGAGGCCCGATTGAGGGCGATGGCGTGGCGTGCCCGCCGTGCACAGCCCGCCTCAAGCCGCTCCCGGGAGATCGTTGCGCGGCCTGCAGCACCCCCATCGAACCGCCCGCGCTTTCCTGTCCCGGCTGCCGCAAGCTCCCGCCAGGTGTCGATGCGCGTATCGTGGCCACCGACTACAGCGTAGCACGCCCACTCATCCACGCCCTCAAGTATGACCGACGCAGGTCGTTAGGCCCTCTGCTGGCGGTCAGGCTGGCGGAGGTCTTGGCGCGGAATCGCTACGCGCGCGAGGCCGACGTCGTTGTGCCAGTGCCGATCCATCGATGGCGGAAGCGGCGCCGCGGCTTCGACCAATCGCACGTGCTTGCCGAGGCTGCTGCGCGCGTCCTCGGTATCCCGATTCGACCGGAAGCACTCGTCCGCCTACGCAATACCCCGCACCAGACCGGGCTTGGCGGCGCCGACGAGCGCGCGGCCAACGTTCAGGGAGCGTTTGCGCAGGGCAGTGCGAAGGGGGTCGCAGGGCTGCGGGTGCTGTTGGTCGATGACGTCATCACGACCGGCGCTACCGTCGGAGCGTGCGCGGCCGTTCTGATCGCGGCAGGGGCAACGAGAGTGTACGCGGCCGCTGTGGCCCACCCGTTCCACGTGTTCGCAGGCGGGCCGGATCAACCGCCCGATCTCAGCGACTGCACCGTCTAGGCTCCCGCGCGGCAGACCCGAGCGGACCGTACGCGCGGAT
>CAZSJP010000712.1:0-2715 GCA_964606675.1 uncultured bacterium | reverse complement strand
CGCCGTCGGCGTTGAGGTGTGCCGATATAACGAAACGCTTCTTGGAGCGAATCACACGGCAGATCGTTTCCAAGTCCGCAACCATCTGTTCCCTCCGCTGCGCTGCGCGGCAATCTCGCCACGGGCGACCGTATGCCACTCGCGACCACGCGCCCGGTGGCCCACGACGCGCAGACAGTTCGACAGCCCCCGCCGAACGCGTCTGCTACGGGCAACCAACACCGGGGTCGGGTCGAGTCACGGACTCGCCTTCCGGCAGCACATCTCCCAAATTCTATCCGACACGTCGCCGTTCGCGCGCCACACGGGACGCACGTCCGGCGATTTCTGCGTCAGGCGCCTGCCGACAGTCTGCCTGCGCCGGCAGTGTCATATCACCAAGGCCACTCTCTGTCGATTGACTCCCGCAACGTGCGTGCGTCGCCCGACCGATCCGAGTCGGCCTGCAATTTCTCACCCATCTGCAACAACAGAGCCACCATGTGCATGCCGATCTGGGACGTGTTGTCCGGATCGGTCAGCTCTGTCAGGTCGCCTACGCTCTCGGCGTGCTGCGAGATCATCTCCAGCAACGTCCGAACTTTGTCATCGTCGGAACTCGCGGTTCCGTCCCCGAAAATGAAATGTACCTGCCCCGACTCCTGACCCGCGATCCCTTTCAGGAGCTTGGCGAAGTGCGGCTGCGACATCAGCTGCGCAAGCAGTTTCTGCAGGCTATCGGGGTCCAAATGTACCACTCCCGGCGAACTCGACCGACAAACGTCCAGGACAGAAGATGCGACTCAACAGCGCTTACGGCAAGGCGCGCGTGCGAGACGCTCAGCCAAACCGAGCCACGACGGTCATCTGCGCGCCCGATGAAGCTAGCCCGATGGTCTCGGTCGCCGGGTCGAAATCCGGGCACGGGGCGCCATTCACCGTGACGGATTGCATCGTGCCCTCACCAGGATAACGCATTCGCAGCAGAATTCGATCCGGCCGCGTCCGAATCGGCGGATCGATCCTCGCGGTGACGACTCCTTCGGCCGCCTGCGACGTCATCTCAAGCCCCACTTCGCCGAAGTACGTCTTCGCGCGCTCGATCGCGACACGGTTGCCGTCGGCAAGCCAATATCGTGGCAGGCCGAAGCCCAAGGCCAGGTCGCAGCCTAGCTCGTACACGAACATCGTTCGCAGCCAGTAGGTCGAGTTGGCCTCGTCCGACGTCTTGTAGTGGTCGCCTCTCCAGTCGCCCAATTCCGGCAGCGGATGCTCCGTCATCATGCGCGTGTCAGCGTGCAGGCCCACGGCGAGCGAGTTGAAATAGGCGCGGACGAAATGCTTGATCTCGTCGCGGAACAGATACGGCAGCGGTCCGCACAACAGATTCGGCTGCATCGAGAAGCCACCCCTGCCAAACCAGTGTTCCTTCAGGTTGGTTGCCGGATAACCGAACTCGTCCGAGAGATACAGGTTGTCCTCGTAATCTTTCATTACCCACGTGCCGACGTCCGATTCCGGCGAGATCACGCTGCAGCGGAGCAGATGGATCGCGCCTTCGAGCGTCTCGCGTATCCAACCGTACGCTCGGCCACGGAGCTGTTGATGCGCGGGTATGTGGGGCACCGCGGTTCCGTCGGACAGCCGCACCACCGGAGATCGTCTCATCGCTTCGGTGAAGCCTGCGACAAGGTCGGCCTTAAGTGCGTCGGCCTCGGTGAGGAACCTCGCCGCGTCCGGGTGATCCACGTCGTCCAGAGCATGCGCCGCCCTGTCCATTCCCCACCACGTGTACGCGTTCGTCGAGAGCCAATGGCGGTAGTCCTGAACGTCTTCCAGGACCCCGGCCGGCAGGAAGCCGTGCTCGACGGCTCGTCCGCCGGCCCCGTCGGGCTTCATCGTTCGCCGACGCTGCTCCGTGATCCAGTCGCATGCCGCCACGATGCTCGGCGCCACTCGATCGAGCCATCGGCCGTCGCGCGTCAGGAAGTAGTGCTCGCCGAGGCCCCAAAGCACCCAGCCGTGGTGCTGGTTGTAGTTGCCGCACTCGTATCCGCCAGCCCCGTAGTAGACGCCCTCGCTCGTCGTGAAGTCGCCCGGCAGCGCGACTGTCCCCTGGAACTCGACGAAAGTCTCGTATCCTGTGCGCGCTTCGTCGTGGAATCCGCGACGATCCAGATCGCTGATCTGCATCACCGATTCGTTCGCATAGACACCGTAGCCGAACGAGCCGACGCGAGCCATGTCGCACGACACGTCCGGATGGCGTTCGTGGTTGATGAGCATGTGCGTCACGTGCGCCCGGTAGAAATCGTCGATCAGCGGCTCGGGCGTCGCGATCGACGCGCTCTCGGCGATGCGGCGTTCCCAATAGTCGGCTACGCGGTCAAGTTCGTCCTCGAAGCACTTGTCGGCCAGGCCCTGAAGCTCGTCGGCCGTGAGATCGTGGTACGGCAGCGCAAACTCGGCCACATGCACCTGGCCCGGCTCCAGACCGGCGTCACAGGCGATACGGCCCGCGGAGGTCGGCCGCCTCGAGCCGTCGGCGGTCAGCAGCGCGCGCAGAACCCCCGCTTCGTTGCGAATCGCGCCTTCGGCGTCGATGGACAACCGCTCGTCGTCGTCGGCGCTACACGTCGCAATCTCGAACTGCGCTCGCTGCGTCGACTCGGCCACGTTCTCGACTTCGAGCCGGACGAACGCGACACACGTGTCGTCGCCCAATATGGGCCGGTC
>CAZSJP010000711.1:0-2724 GCA_964606675.1 uncultured bacterium | reverse complement strand
GGCGAAACGAATCCGCTCGAAGGCCTCAACGTTAGAGCGGGACCCAAACGTCCGTCCACTGATGGTGTACGGGTTGGGGATCGCGACGACGGCATCGGCTGCCGCTACGGCCGCGGCGGGCCTGTGCGTCCCGAGTATCAGACAGACGGCGGCGGCCGCCATCGCGACACCCAACAACGCGCGGGATACCCTCCGCTCCTCTCGCGTGCGACGCAGCATAGGCGCACTCCTTTCCTTCGAGCGCGTGAGTTATAGCGGGAAACGATGTACCGGCACGGCCCACCCCCACGTCGGGCAGCGGGCCGCGCCGTACTCGAAACTGACGCCTGTAGCGCGCCCATCGTTGGACGCGCCCCAGGCTAGCTGTTGATACTACTTGGCGAGCAGCATCCGGATTGAGCGGGTGCCGACCGGCGTGACCATACGCGTCACGTAAACGCCACTGGCAACTTCGCGACCGACGTTGTCGCGGCCATCCCACGTGATCTTGTGGAGACCGCTGTTTGCCGGGCCGTTGACCAGGGTTCTGACTTCGCGACCGGTGACGTCGTAGACCTTGAGGGTCATGGCGTCGTAGCCACGGTCAACCGAGTATGTGATGACGGTCGACGGGTTGAACGGGTTCGGCGAGTTGGGCAACAGCGCCATGCCGGGAACTGCCGCTTCCGCCGCGATGCCCACCGTCGTTTTGACTGGGGTGACGTTGGTGCCGGGCATGTAACCCGAGAATGTCCACCAGAAACCACTCTCCAGCGGAACACCCGGGTTGGCCCAGTTCTGACTGCCATCGTCGTATGCAGTCACTGCATACCAGTAGTCGACACCAACGGCGGCCTTGCTGTCGAGATACTCGGCCGTCGTGCCATCCTGAGCGAACCAGCCAACAGGCCCTTCGGCGATGACTTCCCACGGACCGTTACGCGAACCAGCCATCCGATAGACACGGTAACCGTGGAGGTCCCACATGCCGGGAAGGTCGAAGTCGACTCCGTCGCTGACGACCCCCCACTTGACCAAGATCCCGCCTTCGGCAGGAGCACTGACGTCCATGCTGGCCGGAGGACGCGGAGCATCGGGTACGTTGAGCGGCTGGTTCTGGCCGGCCGGCTTCGGGTTGACGTAGTTGGGGATACCCCACTTCGTCAGGTCCGCAGCCGTGACGCCCGAGGCGAACTCGCCATGGTAGTTCCAGTACGCCAGGTTCATCGCCTTGCGCACCGTGTCTTCACCGGTCATGTAGAGGTCGATGTCTTCCTGCGACATCCACGTGGCGGCTGCTGCGCCGCCCGCCTTGGCGGCGTTCCACTTGATACCGATCTCGCGACCGGCATCCGTGTGGATACCACCGGAAGCGACGACGGCAACGATACGGACCGAGTCGCCGGCAGGAATGTCCCATCCGTGGTCCAACGCAGTGGCGGCGCCAAGGTCGCCATTCAGAGGACCATATCCGTTAAGGAACGTAGGACCTGAGCCATCGTCTCTCACTGCGGCAGTCAGAGCGTTGTCTTTGTAGCTCTGATCGTCGACCTGCTGCAGCAGTCCGCCAGTGGAGAAGCTGCGCTGCTGGTCCATGTCGGCGGGCGAATAGTCCTTGCCCGCGAGATCGAATCCACGCTCGTAGTAAGTGACGCGGAATGCGGGCTGGCCCGTGAGATTGGTGTTGTACTCGGCACCAGCGCCGGCACTGACGAACAGCGGACCGCGCATGACGAACGCGTTGCCGACCATGATGTTCTCCCAGTCTTCACTGGCGACGTCACCATAGTCCGCGCCTTCTACCACGGGATCGTCCTCGTCCCAGGAGAGCCACGCGTAGTTGTCGACACCGGCCCACGGCTTGATGAACTTGCCGTCCTGGTCGTTACGTTGCGGAGCGCTCGCGATGACGCCGGAGCCAGCGTGCGTCTGGATGTCGGTTGCCTGCCACCAGACCATATTGTTGATCTGCTGGCTCGGAATCGCCGGGATTCCGGTCGTATCCGCTATCCGGCTATACGTGCCGGGGAGCGCGTCCGGGTCGCCATGGATGCCGTCGTTGATGAGCGTTATGTCCGCAATGACGTAGTCCTGGTGCGGCGATCCCTGCGGGTACGAGTACACGCGCCGTTTGAGGAGCACGCCCTGGACGTAGCGGTACCTAACTTCGCTGGCCATCTCGGTCACGAGTCCACTGTTGACCATGAACGGCGGGCGAGGATCGTTACCATACGACGGATAGCTGCGGTTCGGAGTCGCCAGACCGTCTGGTCCCGCGAAATCGATCGACAGCGTGTCGTTGGTGGTCACGCTCGGCCTGTCCCACCGGATATCGCGGATCATGCCGATGGGCCAGACGTAGTTGAAGTTCCCATTGTACACGAATGGGTAGTTGTAGTCCATACTGCGGAACATGTATGACACTGCACTGGGTTGTGTCACGTTGTTCGGGTCGACAAAATCCGTGCTCATCAGATATGTGCCGCCCTTGCGAGTCTGATCGGCCCACTGACGCGTGAGCAGATATTCGTGATGGTTCGGCCTGAGGCACATGCCACCGGGGTAGATGATGTGGGAATCCCACCCGTCGGCACCATCGTAGCCGATCGAGTGCCACAGACGTCCGTGATGGATGTTGATCTCAGGCGTGTTGGCCTGAGAGATGGGAGCCAAGCCGACTATCAGGCCGATTACGACCCCCGCGACAAGCAGGGACGCTCGTCCGGTTCTGATTCTGTTGTTCAT
>CAZSJP010000710.1:0-2726 GCA_964606675.1 uncultured bacterium | reverse complement strand
AAGCAGTTGTCGAGGCGCATGCCGCCTTCGGCTATGCGGTCGATGTGCGGCGTTTCGTTGATGCGGCTGCCGTAGCAGCTCATCGCGTGAGCGGCGTGGTCGTCGGACATGATGAAGACGATGTTGGGGCGTTGGTCGCTCAAGGTATCGCTCCTTGGTTGCTCGCGCGAAGGCGATTAGTCGGGCGCATCGCACCCGCGCAGAAGTGGTCACGTGTCGGGGTAAAACTACGCGTGGCGCGGCATGCCCCAAGGCGTCCGGCTCGCAGCCTCGAACGTCGGCCGCCGGCGCCCTGCGCGCCGCAGCACGAAGCGACGCGCACAATACCGCTCAGACGTTCGCGCATCAAGTCGTCCGTCGCGACCGCGTTGGGGCCGGTACGCCGCGGCCGTATGCTCGGGGCCTACAGCCTATCGTCAGCGACGTGGGGTAATCCACCTGGGAGGTCACCGCAGTGGTTCGGACGTTCAGCGTTGAATCGGGGCGCGATCCGTTCTGCGCCGACGCGGCGGGTGTTCTCGTGTCACGCATCGAAGAACGGTGCGGCGCGCGCCATGGCGGGACTGACGCCGAGTATCGTCTGTCCGTCGAGATCGAGCGGGGAGTAGGCGGCGACGCGTATCGCATAGACGACACCGCGCGTGGCGCGAGTATCGTCGGACGGAGCCGGACCGGTTTGCTGGCCGGCGTTGGGAAGTTCCTGCGGACGTCGGGCTACTCGCCGGACGCGTTGGCGCCGTCGGCATGGCGGGGTGAATCGGCGCCGGCAGGCGAGGTGCGCGGCATGTATTTCGCGACGCACTTCCAGAACTGGTATCACGTTGCGCCCGAGTCCGAAATCGCCCGCTACGTCGAGGACCTGGGCCTCTGGGGCATGAACCATCTTATGCTCGCGTTCCCGATCATCCACCTTACTGGATGGGACGATCCGGCGGCGAACGAATTTCTCGATCGGCTCGGCATGTTCCGGCGCATCTGCCATCGCCTCGGAATCCAGGTCGGATCGCTTGCAGTCCCGAACCAGGATTTCCGTGAGCCGCGCCCCGAGTTCGCCGGAACACCGAACCGTGACGACCTCGGCCGCAAGGGCGATCACGGGAACAACATGTGTCCGAGCAAGCCCGGCGCAACCGAATACATCCTGCAGAACTACGACGGGTTTCTGCAGCGACTGGCTTCGACGCCGCTAGACTTCGCCGGCTTCTGGCCATACGACGAAGGCGGATGCGGGTGCGATGAGTGCTACCCGTGGGGCGGAAACGGCTACCTGCGCCTCTGCCGCACGATGGCCGAGCGCGCTCGTGCCGCGCTGCCGAACGTGAAGCTCGTGCTGTCCACCTGGGTGTTCGACACCCCCGAAGCGGGCGAATGGGAGGCCCTGTCGCGCTCGATGGACGAGCATGGCCCGTGGGTCGACTACATTCTGGCTGATGCGCACGAGGATTTCCCAAGGTATCCGTTGGACGTCGAGGTGCCCGGCGGTCTACCGCTCATCAGTTTCCCAGAGATCAGCATGTGGGGCCTGGGGCCCTGGGGCGGGTTCGGCGCGAGTCCGCTCCCCGACCGCTTCGGGCGCCTGTGGGAACAGGTCAAGCACGTCGTTCGCGGCGGATTTCCCTATTCGGAGGGGATCTACGAGGACATCAACAAAGCCGTCGCGCTCGGGTTCTACTGGGACCCGGAGTGCGCTGCAACCGACACACTCCGGGAGTATGTTGCCTACGAGTACCCCGGTGCCGACGCCGACGACGTGCTCGCATTGATCCGCGGGATCGAGACCAACCACGCGGCCGTTGCGAACGGACGTGCGCCCGATCTCGGCCTCACCGAGCAGGCGATGGCGACTGCGCGGAAGGTCGACGGCGATCTTGCACAATTCGCCCGAACGGCCTGGCGATGGCGCATACTGTATCTCCGCGCGGTGCTCGATTGCGAACGCTATCGGGCGGCACTGGCTGAGGGCTGGGCGCCCGGGCGCGATTCTAGATCGCTTCTGGCGGACAACGGGGTGGCGCAGAACGCGTTCCGTGAACTCATGGAACTGTTCCACTGCCGCGAGACGGTCGACGAGTCTTGTCCCGAGCATGCATGGGTGCGACCGCCGGTGGCGTGAGCCGCGGGCGGATGGTGAGTAAGGCATCGCGCGGGGTCGTCGCCTTCGGCGACGTGGGCAGACGGGAATGTCCGCCCCACCACGGTGATAGAACGCCCCACTCCCGGTCACTGCGTCTTCCGCAAGGCCAAAGGCATCCGTACGCCAAGGCTGCGCTACGCCCCGGCGCCCTCAACGATCATCCCAGCGCGCCCCTAGACTGCGCAGCGATCTCCCAGAGTCGGCGAAGCCGGCGACGCCGGCCGCGATCATTCGCCAGGAGACTCCGAGCGAATGTCCCAAGGCTGCGCCCGTCAGGGGGCGAGAACCCGCCACACCATGACCGTGTTGTCACGGCTCCCCGAGACGATATGTTGCCCATCCGGGGTGATGGCGACGCTTGTGATCTCGTCCGTGTGTCCTGTGAGCGTGCGCAGGAGCGCGCCATCTGCCAACCTCCATACTTTGAGTGTGTTGTCAGCGCTCCCCGAGACGATGTGTTGCCCATCCGGGCTGACGGCGACGCTCGTGACACCGTGCGCAGCCCCTGTGAGAGTGCGCACGAGTCCTCCATCGTACAACTGCCACACCCTGACGGTATTGAGCGGATCTGCGGAGACGATGTATTGCCCAT
>CAZSJP010000709.1:0-2726 GCA_964606675.1 uncultured bacterium | reverse complement strand
ACGAATGTGCAGTTCTCAACCCATCGCGAGCCGCCGGCGCCCTGGAAGAACAAGCCCCCGCCGCCGTTGCTACCGTGGTTGGTCGTGATGACGTTGCGGCAAAGCCACACGTCTCCGCCGGCCGAGAATACGCCGCCGCCAAGGAGCCCCGTGTTGTCGTCGATGACGCTCGAATCGACATCGACAGAGGCGTCTGCATCTACGTACAGTCCACCGCCATAGTTCGTCGCGTCGTTGCCGCGCAGAAGCACGTGCGACAGTTCGACGTGGGTGCCGGCTCCGGTCGCCCAGATGGCGCCGCCGTTCGCGTCGCCGACCCCACCCGCCCGCGCGTTGCCGCCGCTGATCCGCGTGTACGCGATGCCGCTGGTGTCGCCGCCGGAGAATCTGATGCCACGCCACTGGGGCGATGCGCCTGCCACGAACCGGATGCTGTCGGCCTGGGTGCCCCACGCATCGAGAACGCCATGAACGACCAGCTTCACGTCGGCGTCGAAGAGCACGTCGACGCCCGGCTCGATTGTGAGCGTGTCGCCGGCGGCGACGATGACTTCGCCGCTGACGTGGTACGGGCTTTCTGCCTTGAACCACGTCGTCGTCCCGGTGCTTCCGTTGGCGTAGGTGCGCTGGTCGTAATAGTACGCACCCATGTCGATGCGGGTGCCGTCGGGATCGTTCGGGCTGCTCGGGTTGCCGACGTCGATGCACGGCGAGGCGACGAGGAGACTGTAATCTCCGTTGGCGCTATCGGCGAACTGAGGGAAGACGTTGATGTTGCCGGTGCCGGCCCAAACCGTGTCGCCCTCGATGTCCGAGTAGGTCGCCACGATCGTCGGCGCGATCGCAGGCGCGATGTAGATCTCATCCGACTTGTCGCCCCACAGGATGGTGTTCTCGAGAGTCAGGGTGACGAGCGCATCGTATATGGCGATCCCGCCGCCCTCGACGGCGCTGACTGTAGTCACGTTCCCGCTCACGGTGCTGTTCGTCAGCGTGAGGTCGGCCGGGGTGTAGAGCGCGAACGCTCCGCCCAGATCCTCGCTGTCGGTGTTGCCGCTGACGAGGCATCGTGTGAGCGTCGCGACGGCTTCGAGGTAGAACCCGCCGCCGGTAAGGGCCGTGTTGTCGCGGACGACGCAATCCATCATCGTCAGCGTGCTGCCGTCCCATACGTCGAGCCCTCCGCCGTCATCGTCCGCGTTGTTGTATGCCACGGTAGTGCTGTACATGGTCAGGATTGAGCCGCCGTTTACCTCCAACCCGCCGCCGAACTGGGCAGCAAAGTTATTGGAGATGTTGCAGCCCGTGATGGTCACAGTGGCGTCTTCGACGTATATGCCGCCGCCGTCGACAGCGGCCGTGTTGCGCGTGACGATCGTGTTGACGAGAGTCAGGCTGGCGGCGCTCTGCGCGGTCTTGGCCGCGCGGGACCTCGCTCGATGCCGCCTGTCAGCGCGGCTGAGCTTGTCGCACACCTCGCATCCGCCACCGTCCGGCGGCGCGGCGCTCCCACTCACCACGATGCCGCCGCCCAGGCCGGAGTCGGCTTCGTTGCTATCGACGAGGCAGTTCGTCAGAACGACGTTCCCCCGCCAGACGAGGATGCCGCCACCGTTGCCGGCTGTGTTGGATACGATGTCGCAATCGGTCAAGTTAGCAGAGGCCGTGTCGCCGACGGTCAGGCCGCCACCGTATGAGGGGGCGTGGTTGCCGCTCAGGACGGTGTTGGCCATTCCCAAGCGTGTCCCTGCCCCACCGGCGAATACGGCTCCGACGACGGCGCCGGAGACGTCGCTCACGCGCGCGTAGGCCATGGTGCTGGTGTCGCCGCGGTCGAACAGTAGGCCGCCCCATTCAGATGCCGTGCCCTTCAGGAAACGGATGCTGTCGGCCTGGGTACCAACGGCGTGGAGCGCGCCGCCGACGGCGAACTCCGTGTCCGTCGTGAACAGCACGTCGACGCCAGGCTCGATAGTGAGGGTGTTGCCCGGCGGCACGTCTAGCCGCGACGTGACTCTGTACGGGCTGTTGGGCTTGGTCCACGTGGTCGTGTAGACTGTCCCCCCAACGCCCGTGCCGCCGTGGTCCACCGCGAATGCGCCCATATCGAGCGTGGTGCCGTCCGGGTCGAAGCGACTCGGGTCGCCGGAATCGATGGCAGGTGAGCCTGCCTGCAGCGAGAAGTCGCCCACGATGCTGTCGGTGAACATCGGGTCGGCGCTGAAGTTGCCCACGCCTGCGTAGCCACCGAGGATATCCGAGTAGGTGACTGTCGTGCTAGCGCCCCCAAACGGATTCCCCCAGACGATGGAATTGGTGACCGCCGTCGTGCCGTTGGTCGCGATCTCGGTGGCGCCGATGTTGCCGACGATCGTGCTGCGATCGATCACCGCCTTCGTGAAGTTGCCGACGCGCACGCCGGCGCCGGTGCCGGAGGTAGCCGTGTTCCCTGCCACGAGCGTGGCGGTCATCGTGAGCGCGGAGCTGCCGGGGGCCTCCGTGCTGGCCGTTATCCCCCCACCGGCTTGCGCAGTGTTCGCGATCAGGGAGGAGCTCGCGACCGTCACGCTACACCTGTCGGCGTAGATCGCTCCACCGGCGTTGTCGGTTGCAGCGTTGCCCTCGAATGTCGATCCGACCACGTCCAGCGCGGCGCCGAGGGCATATATGCCGCCGCCGTAGAGCTGCGCCGTGTTGGAGGCAACGGTGCTGTTCGCGACGATGAC
>CAZSJP010000708.1:0-2728 GCA_964606675.1 uncultured bacterium | reverse complement strand
CATCAACTTCCTCAGCTTGGGTGGTGACAACGTCATGACATTCCACAGCTAGAGAACTTCGATGTTCGGACACCTCTACGTGCACGTCCCGTTCTGCGTCTCCAAGTGCCCCTACTGCGACTTCTGCTCGGTCGACGACCGCGACGACACAGGCGCGTTCCTGGACGCTCTGGAAGCCGAGATGGACCTTGTCGTCGGCCTGCACGGCGCATTGGACGCGGTCGAGACCGTCTACGTCGGCGGCGGCACCCCGACTTGCCTGCCGCTCGGAGACATCAAGCGGCTGATGCGCATCGTAGGCGCCCGGGTAGCGTGCTCTCCAGGCGTCGAGTGGACAGTGGAGGCCAACCCGGAATCGGCAACGTCTGAGAAGTTGGCCTGCCTGCACGCCGGGGGCGCAACGCGAATCAGCCTGGGCGTGCAGTCGTTCGTCGCTCGCGACCTCGAAGCGCTGGGTCGGTGTCACACGGTCGAGCAAGCCCTCGACGCAATCGGTCGGATCGGATCGCTAGGCTTCCGGTCGTGGAGCGTGGACCTGATGTTCGGTCTGGCGGGGCAGGACACCGACGGCTGGCTCGGCACGCTCCGGGCGGCTATCGACCGCGCGCCGCCTCATATCTCAGCCTACTGCCTCGCTGTCGAGCCCGGTACGACGTTTGGGAAATCCCCCGGCTCGCACACTGGGTCCGATGAGATGGGCGCCGAGCACTTCCGACTGGCGATGGAATCGCTTGAGGCGGCCGGCTACGAGCACTACGAGGTGTCCAACTACGCTGTTACGAGCCACCGAAGCCGACACAACGAAGCTTACTGGACGCACAAGCCCTACGTCGGCGTAGGCCCGTCCGCCCATTCGTTCGACGGACGCAGACGATGGTGGAATACGACGAGCGTTCGGGATTACCTGGCGCACCTCGCGCCGCCAAACGGGATGCCGTCCGGCTCGCCGGTTGTGGCCGATGACGTGGTGGGGCCGGCCAAGCTGCTGCGGGAGACGGTCATGTTGCGCATGAGGAGAGCCGAAGGATTGGCATGGACCGACATCCCGGCCAATATGGTGCCAGGCGTGCGCGAGCGGCTCGGGGCACTCTCGGGGTCGGGGCTGCTCACGATCGACGACGCCGGCGTGCGTGTCGCGCCCGACGGGTGGCCGGTCATCGACGAACTTGTCAGACGTGTGCTGGCTGCGGTCGAGGACCCAGCGGCGGACGGCTGCGCCGATACACCGTCTACCGGCAACCGAAGTGGCCCCCAGTCGAGCGGCTTTTCTTGACGCGGCCGATGCTGGTTGACTACCTTTCGTTCTCCATCTATCGGAAACGGCGTCTCACATCGTCACACCGGCCTGCAATCCGTGAAATTTGGACTCTCCTCGCGGACCCTCGTCCTTGCTATCGTCGCGCTCTGCGGCGTTGCGTACGAGACGCATGCGGCCGGCAACTCGTTGCTGTGGCCCCTGAAGGACGTTCGCATATCGTTCACGTCGTCCTTCTGCGAGTACCGACCGTTCCGTTTCCACGCCGGCCTGGATTTCTCGACCGGTGCCCGGGAGGGCGTTCCGGTCGTCGCTGTCGACGATGGCTACGTCTGGCGCGTTCGCGTGTCGCCATACGGCTACGGCAAGGTGCTGTATGTCAGGCTCTCCGACGGAAGGGTTGCTCTCTACGCCCACCTGAGTCGCTTCAGGCGCGATATCGCGAAGCTCGTCTACGAAGAGCAGATGAGGCAGGAGGCCTACGTCGCCGATCTGTTCCTCACCCGCAGCCGGATTCGCGTCGCCAAAGGCGAGGTCATCGGCTGGTCCGGATCGACCGGCATCGGACAGCCGCACCTTCATTTCGAGATCAGGGACGAGCGAAACCGCCCGATCAACCCGCTCGCCAGCGGCCTTCGCTTCGACGACACGGTGCCGCCGACAATCGGCGCCATAGCTTTCGTTCCGCTCGACGCGGACGCAAGGGCCAACGGGCGCACCGATCCGACGATAGTGACCGCTCGTAGCGGAAACGGCGCCGACGCGGAAGCAACCGTGGTGTGGGGGCGCATCGGTATCGCGGCAGCCATATGGGACCGGACGCAGAATGGCAACTACCGGCTCGGACCGCACCGGACGCAACTGCTCCTCGACGGTGTGCCAGTCTTCGAGCGTCGCTACGACAGTCTGTCGTTCGCGACTCAGCGCCTGTCCGTGTTGGATCGGAACTTCAGGCTACTCGCGGGCGGCGAAGGCAGGTATTTCAACATGCACGTCGCGCCGGGGAACGTGCTCGGTTTCTACGATCCGAGCCTCAGCGCCACGGCGATCATGTCTTGCGGAGCCGATTCGGCGAACCCGGAAGAGATTCGCCTCGCCCCGGGCATGCACGAGCTTACGGTGTCGGCGGTCGACTTCCGTGGCAACGACGCAAGCTCGACCCTCGCTTTCCGCGTCGACAGGTTGCCCATGGTGACCCGTCTGGCGGTCGAAGACTCGGCCGGCGTGCGTTTGGTGAGGATCGTCGCGGAAGATCCTGGCGACGCCGTGAGGATCGACGTGGAGGTGGCGCCCGACTCAGTCGGCCCGTTCGCGGCGGACACTCTGGAGCCATCGCGTGCGATGCTCGCCACGCCCGATATCGCAACGGCCACCATCGCGTTGCCGGACTCGGTCTCGAATGGATTGCTGCACGTCCTCGTTGAGGATTCGTCCGGTTCGCGCATAGTAAGCTCCACGCGCGTGTCGGCGCTT
>CAZSJP010000707.1:0-2735 GCA_964606675.1 uncultured bacterium | reverse complement strand
GTGTACGTGTACCGCCTCGTGTGGTTGCCGCCGGCAACCGCCGGCCGCGGCCCTGACCGTGCGGCCGCAGCAGTCACGTCGCGGCGCATGCTACTGCTTCGGTAGGATCGAAGAGCGTGCCTCTACGGCACGCTCAGGCGATCGGTGTTCTTGATGCGATACCAGCAGAGCAGGTCGTCTCTTCCGGGAACACCCAGGCTCTGTCCTTCAGGGCTGTCGAGGTAGTAGAACGCTACCGACGAATGCGAGAAGGGCTTGAGCCGTTCGGGGTCCCACGGGTTCACGAACTCGAAGCGGATTCGCTCGTCGAAACGGATGGCGTCCGCCTCGTGGATGCGGTACATCGCGATACTGGCATTCAGCGGGTCCTTCGACGGGACACCGTGAAGCTCTCCGGTGAACGGTCCTTCCCGGAAATACCACCCGCCGAGGAAGTAGTCTTCAAGCCCGGTGCCGACGATCCTCGGCTGCTGCCAGTCGTCATCGACGTAGACGTATTCCGGCGCTTCCAGGAAACTCAGGTAGTTGCGCTCCTCGGCCTGAGCGGAGACTAAGCAGCCGACGAAGTGCCCCCTGCCCTTGGCCTCGAGGATCCTCACCGGATCGGGGCCGGCATTCCTCGCCGTGTGGAACTGCGCGTGGAGATACGATGCCTCATCGGTCGGCGGGGCGTCGGGCACCTGATAGAGGGCATTCAGGAACACGCATGTATCGATGTATTCGTCGAGGTTCTCGATCTCGATCCGGAACCCGTTCCTGAACGGCATCGGGAACTTGCAGAAGAAGCCGCCACTCGACATCCCGAAATGCCGCGACGTGAAGTTGGATATCTCGCACAGACCGTTCCCGAAGAAGTCTCCCACGGGGCATTCAATCGCGGGAGCGTCGCTGCCGTCCCAGTAGATGCGCAGGATCAGCGTCTTGAGGATCGTCTGACTGATGGGTGCGTCTCGGTTCCAGTGCTGCCAGAACCAGCCCGGGAACGTGAGCCAGAGCTGACGGATGCAGCCATGTCCCGACACCTCGCCCACGGTGACGTTTGCACCCCGCGGCACGTCGATTGTCTTCGATCCCTTGGTCGCATCGAACGTTGTGAGCTGCCTGGTTACTTCACTCCGCATGGTCGAGATATCGGGCATCCATAGCTCCTCACTCATTGGTCGCCGCGTGGCTCGCCGACCGTAAGCTCTGTCGTGTAGCTAACCTCGATCAGCCCGTCCTTCGCTTTGGATTCGAACCTCGCACGATGGGCCTTCTCGAAGTCATCGTAGCCCGACTCACCCGGAACGGGGGTGTTCGCACCGGATCTCGCGCCGCCGATGAACGCTTCCCAGGTTTCTATGATGCTGACGGGGAAACTCCGATGCCGGCACGTGCCGGACGCGAAGAAACAGTCGATGTCCGGTGGCGTTCCCCCGAAGTGGTTGGAGACGGTCGCCAGCAACCCTCCGGGCTTCAGGATCCTGGAGAACTCCCGATTCGCGGGGCCGTCGTCGAACCAGTGCAGAGCCTGGCCGACCGCGATCAGGTCGACGCTGGCGTCGGGCAAAGTCGTCTGCTCCGCTGTGCCGGCGATGCTCGTGAAAGCGACGTCATCGCCTAGCAGCCGCTCGGCCTGATGCCGCATCTCATCGTTCGGTTCAACGGCGAAGACGCGTGCGGCGTGTCTGAGAATATGCCGCGACATATTGCCCGTCCCCGACCCCACGTCGGCAACGACCGTGGTCGACCCGAGCCCGGTCAGTTCGATGAGAGAGCTGATGGCGTCGTGCGAGTAATCCGGGCGATGTGCGGCGTAGCCCTCAGCCTTGCCGGAGTAGATTGCGGTCGGTTCCATTCTATCCCACGGGACTAGTGCACGTGTAGCGGTTCGAGATCACATGAGGGTAGCACAGTACCGAAACTGACGCAGACGGTCAAGCGGAAGTGCGCGAGGGCGTGCGAGCCGATCGGCACACCTGGCCGGCTCCATCGTAACATGTGGAGCTGACAGGGCGCAACGCCATGGCTGGCATCCGCGTCGATGAACCTAGAAGGGCACTGGGCACATACAGGGGAGCGAGCAGTCCGTCGGGCAGCAAGGAGTCGGGCACCTGCAGGGAAGCATGCAGTCCGTCGGACAGCAGGGGCTCGGACACCTGCACGGGAGCATGCAGTCCGTCGGGCAGCAAGGGGCCGGACACCGACAGTCGAACGGGCAGCTGCATGGTAGCACGCAATGTGTTGGGCAGTTGCACGGCAGCTTACAGTGCGTAGGGCAACTGCATGGAAAGGGGCAGTCACCGGGACACCACGTGGCTGCCTCTGACGCAGCTGCGGCGTGAGCCCCTCGTGCCGGAGCGTCTCGCCCTGAGCACGGCGCAACTTCCTTCGGGTATCGTTCTGGGGCCGGGCAACCACCCCCGCACAAGCCGTGGAACCCCATTGCATCGCAACCCCAGCCCAAGCGCTCGATGCGGGACTTATGCACACTGGCCCATATCTGGGCCAGCGTCGCTTCCCGCACGGTCACAAATGGCTCAGTGAGATGGGGACAGGCCGTGGCCGAGCCATCCGCGCCGATTGCCATCTTGTCAATGCCGGCCATACAACCGGAAAGGATGAAGTCATCGAGGAGTCGGCCGGGGCCGGCCGTTCCCTCCGAAGGAGCAGATGCGGCGGGCGAATCGATGACCAACTGATCGGCGTACCTATGTTGCAGCGTCTGCAGCTGCTCAGCGAACCGCGCACGCCGG
>CAZSJP010000706.1:0-2739 GCA_964606675.1 uncultured bacterium | reverse complement strand
GTACAACGCGGCCCGCGACGGTCAGGACCCGATGCCGTACATCGCGATAGTCGTCGATGAGCTGGCCGACCTGATGATGCAGTCGAGCAAGGCACTTGAGGCCACCATCAAGCGGCTGGCCCAGAAAGCGCGAGCCGTCGGGATACACGTCGTTCTGGCAACGCAGAGGCCCTCGGTCAAGATTGTCAACGGCGATATCAAGGCGAACTTTCCGAGTCGGGTGGCGTTCCGCGTCGCGAGCGCGACCGACTCGCAGGTAGTGCTTGACGAAAACGGCGCCGAGAGCCTCATCGGCCGAGGCGACATGCTGTATAAGTCGTCTCAGGGCTTCTCGCTCGAACGGCTTCACGGTGGTCTTGTCGACAGAGCGGAGATCACGAAGATCGTTGGATATTGGGCATGACGAGAGCCGCTTGGAGGCGGGACTAGCCATGAGTGTCGACTACACGGAAGATCACGCGCGGTCATCTGGCGAGACCCCACCCCTGGAGGTGTGGCCGAACCAGTATCCGGAACGCGACTACCACGTTCGAATCGAAGTGCCCGAGTTCACGTCGATGTGCCCGAAGACCGGTCAGCCGGACTTCGCGACGATCACGATCGAGTACGTGCCCGACAAGCTGTGTGTCGAGCTGAAGTCGCTGAAGTTCTACGCGCAGGCATACCGCTCGATGGGGATATTCTTCGAGAACGTTGCGAACAAGATACTCGACGACTTCGTTGGCGCGTGCGCGCCCCACAGGGCCGTTGTCACCGCCGACTTCCACCCGCGCGGCGGGATCGGCACATCCGTTCGGGCGGAGTACCCGCACCCCCCGCCCGGGACTGCGGACCTCGATTACGGCGCGCGGTAGCACCGGGGCGGTGCGTCGGTGGGCGCATGCATGTTGACGGCGGAAGCCATAGAGCGAAAGGATGAGGCGATGGCGAAGATGGACCTCGGGCTGATCGTAGGGATCGGTCGCGACCCGAACGAGTCATTCAGGCAGGTTGCGGAACTGGGCATACCCACTTGCCAGCTCTCGGGCACGGCGGAGGGCTTGCTTGACGGCAAATACGGCGAGCCGGAGGCCATCAGACGGGCAGCCGACGCCGCCGGCGTACGGATCAGTTCCGTGTTCATGCTCTGGGAAGGCCAGCGGTTCGACAACCGGGTCGGCCCCCCGACCATGGGCCTGGTGCCGCCCGACCTGCGCGAGGAGCGGGTTGCCTCGGGCAAGACGTTCGTCGACTGGGCGCGAGGATTCGGGGTCGACAGCATCACGTGTCACATCGGCTTCATCCCCGACGACGAGGACGATCCGGTCTACAAAGGCTTCGTCGACACCATGCGAGAGATGGCGGGGCACTGCAAGAAGAACGACCAGATATTCTGCTTCGAGACCGGGCAGGAGTTGGCCAGCACGCTGAAGCGGACGATCCGAGACGTTGACACGGGAAACCTGTTCGTCAACCTCGATCCGGCGAACCTGATCCTGTACGGGAAGTCCGACCCGCTCGATGCGGTAGAGATATTCGGCGAATATGTGCGCGGCATGCACGCAAAGGACGGCGTCTGGCCGAACCGCGACGAAGACCTCGGCCACGAAAAGGCGCTCGGCGAGGGCGACGTGCGGTTCGACCTGCTGCTGCCGAGGCTGAAGGCCAAAGGATTCGAAGGCCCGGTCACCATCGAGCGCGAAATCAGCGGGCCGCAGCAGGCGGTGGACATACGGAGCGCCATGGCGCTGCTCGATCCGCTGCTCTAGGTGTGATGTGTCATGACGTTGTCCTCACCACGTGCACCGGCGAACGTACGGCATGCAGTCGTAGAACGCACCCCACACAACAGCCTGGGGACGCACACTGCCGGAACTCTTGGCGCTGTCGTCTCAACCGCGTGTCCATCATCAACTTCCTCAGCTTGGGTGGTGACAACGTCATGACATTCCACATCTAGGGCGGAGGCGAGCGACGATGTGGCGGCGCAAACATCGGGCTTCGGGCGTTAACACCACTTGCTCGCGACGGCCTGAGTCGGTATGTTTTAAGGTCTGGTATGGCGCGCGCCCTTGGCTCAACTGGATAGAGCACCTGACTACGGATCAGGAGGTTGGGGGTTCGAACCCCTCAGGGCGCGCCATCTATTCTACGAGAGAGTCGCGTTTCCAGTGACCGCCACCGTCTCCGATCACGCTCGCTGGATGGCTCTGGCGCTCGATCAGGCCGAGGCGGCCGCATCGGCGGGCGAAGTGCCGGTGGGGGCGGTCGTTGTGCTTGGCGATGCCGTGCTGGGTTGTGGTCGCAATCGCGTCGAGTCGCTCAACGATGCCACGGCTCACGCGGAGATGCTTGCCATACGCGAAGCTGCGGGCGTGCAGGGGTCGTGGCGGCTCTACGGCGCCACGCTCTACGTCACGCTCGAGCCGTGCCCGATGTGTGCCGGGGCGGCGATACTCTCCCGGGTGGAGTCGGTAGTGTTCGGCACACGCGACCCGAAGTTCGGCGGTTGCGGTTCGGTAGTGGACATCCTTAGCGACGAGGCGCGCTGGAACCACCGCGTCGAGATCGTTGCAGGCATATGTGCGGAGGAAAGCGCGGAGATGATGCGCGCGTTCTTCCGCGAACGCAGAGCTTGAGAGCAGACGGTCGCGCTGGCCCACGTGGAGAGGTGCCGGAGTGGTTGAACGGGGCGGTCTCGAAAACCGTTGTGGGGCGTAAGCCTCACCGTGGGTTCGAATCCCACGCTCGGCGCCGGCC
>CAZSJP010000705.1:0-2747 GCA_964606675.1 uncultured bacterium | reverse complement strand
CTCCTGGCGACGTCCGCCGGCTCCAGCGGCGGGTCGATGCCCAGGAGCTCCTTCGGGTGCACGTCCCAGTGGTCGTGCAACTCGGTCATCACGAGGCCCGGCTCGACGCAACTGACCTTGATCCCGCTGCCCGCAAGCTCCATCCTGAGGCCCTCTGAGAGCGCTTCGATGGCGTACTTGGTGCCGGCGTACGCACCTGCCGTCGGTCGCACCTTGGTGCCGAGCACGCTCGATATGTTCACCAGATGCCCCGAGTCGGCCGAGCGGAAATGCTTGAGCGCCACGTAGATCAGCCGGTACGCCGCCTCGACGTTCACACGGACCATCGCGCAGATGCGGTCGACGTCGATCTCTTCTATCGTGCCGGCGTCCATGACCCCGGCGTTGTTGACGACCACGTCGCATCTGCCGTACGCGGACACTGCCTGGTCGATCAGGCGCTGCGGGGTATCGGCGCCTGCGATATCGGCGGCAAGAGGCGTCGCATCGCCCAGTTCGGATGCCAACGCTTCCAGCCTGTCCTGCCGCCGTGCCGTGACGACGAGCTTCATGCCCGCGACGCTCAACTCCCGTGCGCACGCGGCCCCGATGCCGCTGCTTGCGCCGGTGACGATTCCCACTGCCCCGTTCAAGTCCATGTTGTCTCCTTGTGTCTGCCATAGCATCACCCTACGGCACGCCCCAGATGCGGATGCCATGGAACGACGCCCCCGTCACAGAGCCATCGCCGATGACGCTCAGCGATATGATATGCCGGCCGTCCGAGGTCATCTCGACCCAACCCAACGGGCAGTCGTCTTCTTCCTCGAGTCTACGCACGAGCTTCCCATCGGACAGCCGGTACACACCGACCGAACCGCTTGCCTCGCCCACCAAGACGTGCTCCCCTCCCGGCGAGAGTGCAAACGCGCCAGCCTCTTGCATAGCCAGAGGAGCGCTGGAGATCCACGCTCGCATCAGCGTGCCATCTGGCACCACAACCCGCCCGATCATGGCGCGCCCTCCCTCGCGATTGGCCATTCTTCCGATAACGAATTGACCATCTGGAGTGATGAGGACTCCCGCGAACGAGATGTCGTATTGCTTTCTCGGCAGTGTGATCGTCTGTAGCAGTTCACCGTCGAGTAGACGCCATACTCTGGCCGAGTTCCTGCCACCGGGATCCCGGCCTGCCGCGGCGACTAGTTCGCCGTCATCGGTCAGGCTCACAGAGACGAGGAACTGCCCGATCCCAGTGATGTTCCGGACCAGCTCACCGTCGGACAATCTGTACATTTCGAGGGAGCTATTGTAGCTGCCGGCCCCTTGCACCGGCTCCGGCAGAGGTGGCTTGACGACCGACGCGACGATGTGTTTGCCATCCGGTGTCAGAGCCATCCCGCCCACCAGGACAGGTCCAAGATCGATGGTCCGCTCCAGTTCTCCGTCGGAGAACCTGTGGACTCGGGCTAAGGACCGTCTCTCGGTCGCGGCGACTGCACCCTCGCGCGTCACGTACTTCGTTACACTGATGAGGTGCACGATCCGCTCACCGTCCGGTGGGATGCCCAGTCCTCGATCCCAACGAGTTTCTTCTGTTTCGACACCCCCGACAGAAGTGCGCGTGCCTCCGGGGCCCGACCTCGCAAGGGTGCGCAGCAACTGCCCGTCCGACACGCGCCATACGCGTATTCTCGAATCCTGGTGCATCGAGACAATGTACCGGCCATCCGGGGTCAAGGTGAAGCGCGTTGCCGGAGGCGCGCCGAAAGAACGCACAAGATTCCCCTCGGGAAACGTCCATAGGTCCAGGACCCCGCCTTCGCCACTGGCCACAAGGTGTTGCCCATCGGGCGTGAAACTCATGCCGGCGTGCCAACCCCAGGTCCGCCATTTCCCCACCATCGTGCCGTCGGCGATGTTCCTGAGCTCTATGACTCCGCCCGCACCGATCGCGATGTGTCGGTCGTCCGGCGAGAAAGCGATGCTCTTGGGCAATTCGCCCGACCGCGTCATCGTCCGGACGAGTTCGCCATCCGGAATGCTCCAGACTCTCGCCGTGCTGTCAAGAGCGGCCGAGATAGCGTACCGTCCGTCCGACGTCAGCGCCAGCCAAGCCACCGACGCGGTGTGCCCTTGCAGCGTCACGACCGAGTCGCTTTCAGACATCGGCCACACCTTGACGGTCATGTCTGTGCTCGCCGTCACGACGTACTTCCCATCAGGTGTCATGAGCGCGCTGTTGACGTCGTCGGTATGCTCCTGAAGCGTCCGCACTTGTGCGCCATCCGAGAGTTGCCATATCCGCGCCGTGTTGTCGTCGCCCGACGAGAGGACGTATCGCCCATCCGGCGAAACGGAGACGTCCCAGACCGGCCCGTCATGTCCTGCGATCGTGCGCACGATCTCGCCATCTGCCAGTCGCCACACCTTAACGAGGGCGTCACGGGAGCACGACACGATATGCCGCCCGTCCGGAGTGACGGCAAGTCCATGAATCGACTTGTCATGCGCGGCGATCGAGCGAATCAGACGACCGTCGGCGAAGTTCCATACCTTGATGGTCTTGTCGACCGGTGCGGAGCATGCGGAAACGATGAACCGCCCGTCGGACGTCACTGCGGTGAGCGCAACTTGAGCGAGATGCCCCTCGCCACCGATGGTTCGCAGCACTTTGAAATCGAACGTCGAGTAGGCCAGATCCCGTCCGGCTTCTATCTGCTCGGCGAATACCGCGGCGCGTTGGTCGTTGGCCGTGTCTGCGGCCA
>CAZSJP010000704.1:0-2749 GCA_964606675.1 uncultured bacterium | reverse complement strand
CTTCTGTCTCGATCCGGCCACCGAAGAACTCGGTGGCGTTGATGGTCACCAGACTCTGACCGTCGATCAGCTCTAGCATCTCCTTAACCGCGTTGTTGTAGTGCTGCGGGCAAGCGCTGAGTTCTGAGCGCAGGAAGGGGATTGTGGTGCTGCTGGAGGGTGTGGTTCCCAAACGACTCTTCAGTGGCTGGTCAATACGCCGCTGCTGCTCTTCGTTGAGCTCGTCCCAGACATGTTGGGCGTGGAGATTTGCGAGCGCGACGGTGTAGGTGCTGGCCCGCGCGGCCAGCGCCGCATCGAAGCGCTTATCGTACTCAATCCTGATAGCAGCGGCCGCCTGGTCGATGGTGGCAAGCTCCCGGAAGAAGGTCTCCCTTGCCAAGAGATCGGCCAAGGTTGCGGCGCTGTCGGCCAACTCGTCGGGTAGGTCTTGCTCCTGTTCCATGAGGGGCCAGGTGTCGTCGAGGACAGCCTGTGCCCGCTTGAGCCCGAGGAGCGCTGGCTCAGTGAGAACAGATGTGAGCTCGGAGCCGCGCTTGATGGCCTCCTTGATCCCTTTGTATGCACCATTGAAGGTTATGATGGCGTCGTCTTCGGTGCCGCCGCGAATGGTGCGCATCTGATCAAGGGCCTCTTGGACCACGTCCTTGCCGGGCAAGCTCTGGGTGAGGAGCGTGGAGAACACCTCCCGGAGCTCTTCCTCCGCCGCGCCCACCGCTGCACGAACCGCCGTTGCGATGACGCTTGCCTGCATCTCCGGCAGCTGCTTGCCGAAGACATCCCGGAAGGCCGCTTCTGCCTGGAGCCAGTCATTGATATCCGTGCCGGAAACACGCTTCTGGAACGAGCAAGACCTGAAGATGTTGTTGCTCGTGAAGGCGGTCTTGGCGTCGGTAGAGAGGGCGTTCTCGATCACCGTGCCCTGGCTGGTGGCGCGAATCTTTCCCCCGCGGATGAGGCTGACCACGAAGAGGCGCACCACATCGAGGCTCCAGCCGAAAGGCTCTTTGGCGAAGTCGTCGATGAGGTACTTTCCGGTGGCGATTTCACCGTAGCTGGTCTTGTTCTCGATACAGTCCAGCACCTCTTTGAGCGCCCCGGCATCGGTGTTGAGCACTGGTTGACCGTTCTCGTCACGGATCAAACTCAGCTGGGTGAACACGGAGCTCACACCGCGGAGGCTCTCGCTCGATAGCAGCGAATCCAGATCTTTGGTGCTAACCCTGGCGGCGCCTTCAGCGAAGCGGTTATAGACGTCGGGGAGCACTTGACCAAGCGTACGATTAGCAGCCTTGGTGACCGAGTCGACAGTGTCGTCGGGGCTGCGGTCGTTGCCGCGAAAGTAGATGGCACCAGCCAGCATCGACTCACGGAGCATTCGCCTGAGGTCTCCCTGATTGCGACCCAGACGCTGCTTTTCCTCGGAGACAAGTGCTGTTTCGTCTTTGGTGCGGGCACCACGCTCCTTGCGGGAGAGCATCTCCGTGGAGCGGTGCACCTCCACTGTGACCCGCTCGATACGGTCGTCCAGGCTCGCCACCCAGAAGACCTCTTTGGTGTCCTCTTGGCTGCGTTTGCGGGCCTCGGCGCTGCGGCTCGCGAAATCATCCCCTGCGTCAGCGAAGGCGAGATTGATGCAGATATCTTCATCGACCAAGGTACGGCCGTTGAAGGTCATGCCCGCTTTGAAGGTCCTGGCATCCTCCAGGCTGTAGCTGGGTTTGGGTTCCCACAGACCGGTAACGATGGCCGTGTGCAAGCGGTTGATGTCACCCGGGTTTGCCTGAATGCTGGCGCGGGTGGTCTCCCAGTCGTCCTCGGCCGGCGTTGGGATACGGTACTGCCCATCGTGGAGGCGCACCTTATGCGAGTTAACGAGCTGCTCGAGGGCCTGCTTCACGTCGGTGAGCGCGGAATCACCGGCCACAGTGCCGTGCAGCGTGGCGGCGATGTTCTCGCCGGTGCGATGGATGTTCTGGACGTACTGGAGCAGGCAGATGGCCTTTGCCACCGGCTGAGCAAAGGGATGCTCCACCTCGCTCTCAATGGCGGCAATCTTGCCGCGGATCTCACTCGGGATGTTGCTGCCGATCAGGTCGTAGATCTGATCGATGCTCGCGAGGCTGCCGACCGACTGATGGGCCAGGCCCACCGCGTCGTGAATGAGCAGCTGCTGGGCCAGCTTGATGATGGTGCGGTTGGCACCACCCACGTGCTTGCTGGCGCCTCCCTGGGTGCGGAGTCCTGAGACCACCTCGATGATGAGATCGACCTGGTACGGCAGCAGTGGGTAGAGGTCCATGAAGCGGTCGGTGGAGAGCTCGGGGAGTTTGATGTCAGCCGACAGCTTGGTGTTGGCCATCAAGCGACCGCTATGGGTAGTGAATAGGTCGCGGAGCAGCTTTTCGGCCGCCGCGTTCTTCGAGAGTACGCGCTTGCTGGTGACCTCGGCGATGTCGGAGGGCTCGAGATGAACCTGAACGGGGAAGCGGTCCATCAGCCGCGCAAGCTCCACCCGCTTATCGTCAAGGCCGCTAACCAGCTCAGTAAGCTTCTCCTGCGAGGTCACGATGAGCCAGGACTTGCCTCGTGAGATGCGACCGAGGTTCTGCACCACGCCCTGAAGGTCGAGCATCTTCTGGACATCGCGTGACACGAATTGGCCGACCTCATCTACCACAAAGACAAGGTTCTTGCTCTCGCGACGCCGGTGCATCAGGTCGCGGCAGCGCTCGGCCAGCTTGCCCGC
>CAZSJP010000703.1:0-2752 GCA_964606675.1 uncultured bacterium | reverse complement strand
GAGATCTCGTCCCCGAAACCGCTCAGAATTACCACGTCGCTCCTCCGCTAAGTGCTCCTGCGTCGCTCTCCAGGGCCGTTGCACCGGTCCCCGCCCGAGTGGAATAAAGTACGGCATGCTGCGGTAAGGGGCTACCATCGCAGCGCGCCACGTTGGGCGCCTGTTGGGCGATGCGTGCTCTCGCCAACGACGGTACGCTCGGCGGCGCGGCGTGCAGCACCGTGGGCGCTTGGTACGACCAGAACGAGCGCGCGATGACCAGAGGCCGCGCGGAAGCAAAGCGGCTGCGATCAGTACGGGCGGTACAAGCTGTCGACGCGCCAAAGCCACAAAGGAGCCAATCCGTCGGAACTGGCAACGTTTGAAGGCATCTCGTCCGCTGCGGGCATGTCTGCTAGAACTGGAAGTAGATGAACTGCCGAACCGGCCGGAGGTACGCTATGATGAAGAACGCCATGGCGGCGGCCGAAGCGAAGGTGATGAGATCCACCGCCCGCCGCGGCATCGGCGCCCGCTCATACCGCACCAGCACCCAGCCCATACCCAGCATCGCTGAGGTAACAACAATCGTGGCCAGGTAGTAGTAGCCATTGAGCGCGCGAGACGCGAGCCCGTAGGACGAGGGCGTGACAAGCGCCGAGAACATCTGAGCCGCCTGAGTCAACGATTCCGCGCGGAACGGTATCCAGCCCGCCATCACAAGTAGGAAGAGGACGGCCCACGCCGGCGCCTTTATCCCTCCGCTCAACCACCGGAGCGGCCGCGCCGATCGGTAGGCCCACACGAGCACGGCATGATAGAGCCCCCACAGAGCGAAGTTCCACCCGGCGCCGTGCCACAATCCCATGATGAACCAGGTCAGGAACAGCGCCCTGGTCGCCTTGACGGCACCGGACGAATCCTCGGTCGCCACCGCTATGCCGCCAGTGCTCTTCGTGCGGAAGGGCTGTCCGGTCAGGGGCAGATAGAGATAGTCGCGAATCCACGCGGACAAGGATATGTGCCAGCGCCGCCAGAAATCCCTCGGGGAGATAGCCAGATAGGGCCAGTTGAAGTTGTCCGAGAACCGGATACCGAGTATCCGCGCGGTCCCGATTGCGACATCCGAGTAGCCCGAGAAGTCAAAGTAGATCTGGAACCCGAACAGACACGTGGCCGCCCAGACGTCGAACCCCGTGAGCACGGCAGGATCGAGCCCGAAAGCGTGGTCGACCATGGGCGCGATAGTGTCCGCCAACACGACCTTCTTGAAAAGGCCGGACATCATGAGCAACAGTCCCGCTCCCAGATCTCCTCGCACGAGTCGGCGTCGCGCGACAAGCTGGGGCATCACCTCCCCAGCGCGAAGAATCGGCCCGGCTATCAACTGCGGCCAGAACGTGACGTAGGTGAAGAACGCAAGAAAGCTCCTGGAAGCCGGGATCACTCGGCGGTAGACGTCTATGGTGTAGCTGATCGTCTGGAACGTGTAGAACGATATTCCGAGCGGCAGGATGATTCGTACGCCGAGGTCGCTTGAAACGGGAAGGTCGACACCGGCCGCGCCGGCAACCAGTCTGACGTTGTCCACCACGAAGTAGGTGTACTTGAAGAACCCCAACAGCCCGAGGTTGACGATCAGGCTGGCCAGCAGCCACGCCTTTCGTTGCCAGTGCGTCTCCCGTCGCGCTATCTGCCCGGCGCTGACGAAGTCCACGACGGCCGAGAAGACCATCAGGAAGCAAAACTCCCAACGCCACATCCCGTAGAACGCCACGCTGCCCGACGCGAGGAGCCATAGTCGATAGCGATGGGGTAGCAGCCAGTGCAGGGGAACAGCCAACGCAACGAGGAGCAGATATCCCCAGCTATTGAACAGCATGTTCGATCCGATCCGCGTGTTCGGCTACCAAGCTGTCGATGGCATCCCCGAGAATCCTGTGCCCCTCCGCGCGGAAATGAGAGACGTCAGGCCGCCCCTCGTTGGTCAGTCCCCAGTACTCCTCGGGGATGATCGACTCCAAGTCCACGTACTGTATCCCTCGCTCGACGCAAGACGCCCGCAATTCCTCGTGGAAGCTCTGGTAGTCGCTCGCGTCCTGGTAGAAGCTCTCGAGCATACCTGGCTGGAAGGGCACCCTGTATAGGAGGATATCGACGCCGTCCGCCACACAGAGGGAGATGATGGATTCCACGGCACGCCGGTTCCAGACCCGAGCGTGCGTCGGTACCGAGGGGACACGCCTCATGATGACGTCGGACGTGAGGCGGGCGATCGCCGATCTCGCCATGACCTCAATGGCTGCGGTGAGCTGCCCCCTGAACCGGTATGCCGACCAGAAGCCCCGCAGCCGGTCGGTCAGAACAGACTCCAGCCGGTCCTGCGGCGTACCGGTGGTAACGTTTCGCTCGACGGCGGAGGGAGCCGCCGCGGCGGCCGCCTGGTTTTCGAGTAGGCCTGCCAGTTGCGCCACACCGGGGCCGCCGACACGCGACACATCGCGTTCGGGTGCGGAACCTAGCGCCCGGAATTTCAGCGTCTCTTCCCTGAGTTGGTCGTAGGAGACCGCTATCACCACCAGGTCGGGCAACGCGCCGCTCTGCCGCTGGAACAGGTACATGGCCAGCATGTCGTGAAGGCTCGCCATGGGAGCCGACCACTGGAGGTAAAAGCGCCGGGAGCCTCTGTCCCTGGCGTCGTCGTTAGCGTACTCAGCAGCGATCTGGCCACCCGCCACGTAGTTGTTGACACCGTGGAGCTGCGAGTTCCCCA
>CAZSJP010000702.1:0-2772 GCA_964606675.1 uncultured bacterium | reverse complement strand
TTCCACGACATTGATTCGATAGTACAGGTCCTCGCGAAACTGACCCTCGGTGACTTGGAACTGCGCGGCAAGCGAGTCCTCATTCGCGAGGACTACAACGTCCCTCTCGACGACGCCGGCAAGATCACGGACGAAACCCGCATACTGGCGACGCTGGAGACGGTGCGCTACGTAATCGGGAAAGGTGGCCGCGCCATCCTCATGGCGCATCTGGGGCGGCCCAAGGGCAAGCCGAACCCGAGCATGAGCCTCGCAACCGTTGCGCGGCGGCTTGCCGAACGTATCGGCAAGCCGGTGAAGTTCTCGCCGAATAGCGTCGGGCCTGAGGTCGAACAGATCGTCTCGCGCATGAAGGACGGCGACGTCGTCATGCTCGAGAATCTTCGCTTCCACAGCGAGGAGGAGAACAACGACCCCGAGTTCGCCAAGAAGCTTGCATCGCTCGGCGACGTGTACGTGAACGACGCGTTCGGCACGGCACACCGGGGCCACGCATCTACAGCCGGGGTGACTCAGTACGCGGCAAAGAGCGCGGCGGGCCTCCTCATGGAGAAAGAGCTGAAGTACCTGGGAGAAGCCCTCGCCGAGCCTGTCCGCCCGTTCGTCGCGATCATGGGTGGCGCGAAGATCAGCGGCAAGATCGACGTGATCAACAACCTGCTGCCGAAGGTCGACACGTTGCTGATCGGTGGTGGCATGGCCTACACGTTCTACAGGGCCATGGGCTACGAGATCGGCAACTCACTCCTCGAAGAAGACAAGATAGACCTGGCGAAGGAGTTGCTCGACAAATCGGGAGGCAAGCTTCTGCTGCCGTCGGACGTCGTCGTTGCAGCCGAATTCGACGATGACGCGGACACCAAGGTCGTAGCTGTCGACAACATGCCCGCCGGCTGGGAGGGCCTAGACATCGGTCCGGCGACGTCCGAGGAGTTCGGGAAGATTGTGCGCGAAGCCAAGACGATCGTCTGGAACGGTCCGATGGGCGTGTTCGAGATGCCGAACTTCGCGAAAGGCACTAACGATCTGGCTGCGGCAGTCGCCGAGGCCACCGCTGCGGGAAGCACGAGCATTATCGGCGGCGGCGATTCGGCGGCGGCGATAAAGATGGCGGGCCTTGAAGCGAAGATGACGCACGTCTCCACCGGCGGCGGTGCGTCGTTGGAGTTCATGGAGGGCAAGGTTCTGCCCGGCGTCGCGGCACTCACGAAGAGATGAGCGTTGTGGAGTGCAGTGACATCCATAGGGGTGTAGCGCGCCACTACGCGGCGACAATGCACACAGAGCTGACCCGATCGCGTGTTGCTTGGTGGTCGACCTCTGACGAGGGAACGCGAGATGAACGAAGCCAGACTTGGGAAAGCGGCGCTGCTCGCGATCTGCCTCATGAGCGTGCTACCTGCGTGCGGCAGTGGTGGCGAATCCGACATAGGCAGCGGTAGTGATGCAGGAGAGATCGGCAGGGAGCTAAGAAGTGGTCAGGTGGTTGCCGAAGTAGTTGACGCGTCAGGTGATACGGTGCATCTCGTCTCTATCGAGAGTGCCGTCGTCAACGTTAACATCGAATGCGGAGCCTACATCTTATCGCTGAGTTTGGATCATATTCGAGAAGTTGCAAAAGGCGATTCGAACGAACGGTTCACGCCAATCAGTTTGATCAACGGAGGCGTCCTGACCGGACGCTTGGGAGGAGACCTGCAAGGAAGGTCGTCTCTCGGGAGATATGAGGTGCCGTGGAAGCACGTCAGCACGTTTCGAGTATTGCACCCACGCGAGTCTGCACAGTCGACATCTGGGGATGGTCTGACAATCAGAGTTGTGGGGCAGTTCCCGAATGATCTCCTCCTATCCAGCATTGAGATTAGAGAGAAGTACAACCAGAATCTGTATCGGCGACGTGGTGGGGCCCCCTTCGCCTACACGCACAAGACTGCCAAACGGGATGTCTTGAGCGTAAGTGCAGGGCGAGCCGGTTGGACGTACTCCCAGTGGGACCTTCCGCTCACCAGAATCGCGGCCATCAGGTTCGGCCGCGACATGAAGACCGGCAGCGGCGAGGTTACCTTCTCCTCTCCGATCTGGGGCAGGAAGAGTGTAGTGGGCCAGTTTGACAACTGGGCGGTGCCGAGGACACGCAGCAACGGCAGCTTCGAGCTGGTTGGCAGCAACGGCCTCGGGACATGGGTCCTAGATCCACGCGGCATCAGCAGGCGAGTAACGATGGACATCTGCGGCGGCGCGGCTTCTCCACACGACATCACGCTGGAGTTCGCTACCGTTGGCGCCGATCCTCGTGACGGCACTCGACGGCAAACAGCCATAGGTGCATGCGTAACCTGGGATGGCGAGGAGTACCAAATTGCGGGTGGCGAGATGAAACCCCTTCGCGTCAGGGCTGGGCATGGCACTCAGGAGGTCGAGTGGGACAATTTGGCCAAGGTCGAGCTTCTGCGAGATCCCTGGGCCAACAACAGGGGGTTGAGCCCACATGAAGCGTGGATTGACGCTAGAGTCGTACTGAGGGACGGCGAAGAGCTGAGGGCCGAGGTCTTCGCTTCGTTTGGCTTCGTAAGCTGCCGTGGCGACGATGAGGCCGTGATCCATTTCCGGTCGGCTGCTCTACAGAGGATTGAGCTGTATCCTCTGTAGGTCCATTTGGCTGCTTGCGAGCGGCGTGGTGCGCGCCTAGCTCGATGGAAGGGGCCCCAGATCGCGTCCCTAGGACCGCTACGGTGGCGATCTCCAAGCACATCATGAAGGAAGCTGGCAGAG
>CAZSJP010000701.1:0-2781 GCA_964606675.1 uncultured bacterium | reverse complement strand
CCCGCCTGTGTGAATCGGTCCGGGAACTCGGCCGCGAACGTCTTCGTCATGGTGGATTTGGACAGATCGGCGTCGAGGACGACGACGTCGGGATGCTCGTTGCCGACTTCGACAAGCGCGCTGCCGTACGCATCTCTCGTTGCCAGACCCAGTGGACGTGCCATGGTCGTATCTCCTTCTCGCCGTGTCATGCCAGCTCTTTCATGGCAAGCTCCACCTGTTCCGGCGTCGGCGCTTTTCCGTGGTAGTCGTTGTCGTTCTCCATGAAGGACACACCTTTGCCCTTGACGGTCTCTGCGACGATCGCCGTCGGCCGGCCGGGGTCGGCTGCGGTTTCGAGCGCATCGACGACCTGCTTCATGTCGTGTCCGTCGATGGACAGCACTCGCCAGCCGAACGCTTCCCATTTCTCGACCAGAGGATCGACGTTCATGATCTCATCGGTGGTTCCATCGAGCTGGAAGCCGTTGCGGTCCAGAATGGCAACTAGGTTGTCGGCCTTGTAGTGCGCCGACGTCATCGCCGCTTCCCAGACCTGCCCCTCCTGAATCTCGCCGTCGCCGAGCACGACGTATACGGTTCCGTCTAGCCCGTCCATCCGGTTGGCAAGCGCCATGCCGAGCCCGATGGAGAGCCCCTGCCCCAACGATCCGGTCGACGCTTCGAGGCCCGGCAGGTCCTTCACCGAAGGATGCCCCTGTAGCCTGCTGTCGATCTTGCGGAGAGTCATCAACTCGTCTTCCGGGAAGTACCCGGTGCGAGACATCGCGGCGTACACGATCGGCACCGCATGACCTTTGCTCATGATGAAGCGGTCTCTCTCGGCCCAATCGGGGTTCTGTGAATCGTGCTTCATGATACGGAAGTAGAGTGCGGTGACGATGTCTGCCGACGACAATGAGCCGCCCGGGTGGCCGGACTTGGCCTCGCAGAGCATCTTGATCACCAGTCGCCGCAAGTCTTTGGCTGTCTGCTCCAGCTCGGCGACAGTCTGCGGAGGACCGAATTGCGCCATAGAAACCTCCTGGAATCGCAAGGGTCGATTATGTGGTCGGAAGCGAGGGCGAACCTGCCTGCGAGCGGACCCGGCAACAGCTCGTGGCCCATGCACGGCAGACATACAAACTTACCGACACGACCCGCCAAACCCAATGTCGGCAGCCGCGACCGAGTGTGCCCTCGGATGCCGGGCCGAGATGCGACGCCTTACCGACGAGCGCCGCGACACATATATTCGTGATGAAACGGAGCGCGCACGCGGCGCGACCCATCGCCGCGCACGATCTGCATAGGGCGACGCAAACCACCGTACAGGAGACGAATCATGGAATACAGACAGCTCGGACGAACCGGCCTCGAGGTCAGCGAAATCGGGTTCGGCGCACTCGAGATCGGTCGCGACTGGGGCATACCGGTGGGCGACGACCATGGACGCCCCGACGAGCAGCAGGCGATCAGAGTGCTCAACGCCGTCGTGGATTCGGGCATCAACTTCATCGACGCCGCGCCCGCGTACGAGCTGAGCGAAGAGCGTATCGGCAAGGCGCTGAGCCACCGTCGGCGCGAGTTCGTTCTCGCCACGAAGGTCGGCGAGCAGCGCGACGACGGCGAAGACTCACACTACGACTACTCCGCCGACGGGACGCTGGCGTTCATCGAGCGGAGCCTGACCAGGATGAAGACCGACGTCATCGACCTGGTCCAGATTCATAGTGCGCCCACCGAGGTGATCCGGAGCGGCGAGACGGCCGAGGCCATGCTGCGCGCCAAGGAGCAGGGCAAGGTTCGGTTCGTCGGTATGACCGGCGGGGTCGACGAGGCGATAGAGGCCGTGAGGAACGGCGCCTACGACACCGTGCAGATCAGCTTCAACATCGCCTATCGCGACGCGGTAGACGAGCTGTTCCGACTCGTACACGAGGCCGACGTCGGAGTGATAGTCAAGGACGGCCTCGCAGCCGGGCGCCTGACTGACAAGGCGAAGCACCTGGCGGACGACCGAAGAGAGGACCGGGAGCGTGCGGTTCGTCTGCAGGAAGAGTGCGTCGCCAAGTACGCCAAGCCTTACACGGACGGCACGCTGGCAGAGCTGGCGCTGCGGTTCGTTCTCTCGTTCGGCGACGTGTCGTCGATCATCGCTGGCAGCAGGCGCATCGAGAACATCCAGGCTAACGTTGCAGCCTCGGACGGACGTGTCCTCACGGCCGACGAGATAGCGCACGTCATCGAGGTGGCCGACCGTACTTGAACCCCGCCCAATCGTCGGGGAGCCTGTAGAGCTCGACGGTCTCCAAGCGATGAACGACCATCCGGAACTCCAGCCGACCGTCGCCACGTATCTCGTCCACCATCGACCTGACAGGCTCGGTGTTCCCCTCGACGACGACGACGTATCTGAGGCCCGCCGTGCTCTCGATGGCCCTCCGAAGCCGGCTAACGGGGTTAAGAGTATCCGCTTCGTAGCCGACGAACAACGGCGGCCAATGGCTGTACCGGTCGGTCAGGAAGTAGTATTTCGGCTCGGACCCCAGCACGAATATCGGCTCTCCCGGCTCCAGGCGCGAGGCGATACTGTCGGCTGCCGCCATCTGGTTCGGCAGCGCCCCGTGTGCGATGGGCCAAGCGACCGAATGCGAGTAGACGACGAAGAGAGGCAGCGCCAGGAAGACGGCCAGAGGGATTGCGAGGCGCCTCAGGCTGCCACGGCCCATGCGCGCAACGACGTGGCGCCAGACCCCTACGCCAAGCACACACAAGTGAGGCAGGAACGGCAGAACGTAG
>CAZSJP010000700.1:0-2786 GCA_964606675.1 uncultured bacterium | reverse complement strand
AAGGACGACTTGGGCGGCCAGAAATCCTCACGGTCGTCGTCGTCTTACCGCGGATTCCTGTACAGCGTCGAAGATTTCACCGTCCCGCCCGATGACGCGTCGTGGGCGATGCCCGAGGACAAAGGGCCGGGCTACGTCTACCCGGTCTACGTCGTCCAGCGAGATATTAGAAACACTCCTCAGGCCAACTCGTTTCAGCTCATACGGGGAGCGGCGGCGGTCGTCTACCGCTCGAGTCCGGCCGTGGTGAGCACCGACGGCGTGGTCGCCCCGTCGCCGCAAGACCCCGATGGCGCCGAAGCCCCGGACCTCCCCGCCGACATGAAGATCGTCACCGATTGGCGGAACAACATGGGCCTGAAGACAACGCGAACGGTCTATGCGTTCGTCCACCCCGACCATGACGATTACCACGTCTGGCACTACAGTTTCGAGAACACCGGGGAGTATTGCTGCTCGCCACAGACCACACAAGCCGGCAACCAGCTTGCGACACACGCGAACACCTTGAACAATATGTACTTTTCGCACTCGATGTGGTATATGGACCGTGCCGAGGGTGGACGTGCTACCGGAGCTTCCGGCGAGAACGCGGGGGATCAGAACACCGACTACCAGGGGCACGACGCGACCACGTTCGCGCCCACGGCGCCAGCCTCGGACGCCTGGGAGCATTTCAACAACTACAGCCATAGGGATGCTGCGTCCCGGGCGATCGGCAACATTACTGGGACAACCAACGCCTACCAGGGCTTGCGACTTATGTATGCTTGGGATGGCGACTCGCCCAGTTTCATAGGCGAGGACAGCGGCGACCCGGACGTCATTACGGGACGCATGATGTCCGCGCGATGGCCCGGGATGGCGCTCATCCACGCGGACACGTCTCCCACCGACCGCTCGAACGACACCGACCAGCCCCGCGTGTTCGACTACGACGGGCACGAGCGCCATCCGCGACTCGACGTCGACGGGATGGAAGCGGTTCGCGAGTCAATGATCTGGCCCGGTCACAGACTCCAGCAGTCGACGGCCCGCTTCACCCGGAGCGCTACCCATCTCGGGGTGCCATATGGCGAGGGTGCCGATCCGAAATATCGCGGCAACGAGACCGTCTTCAGCGTGGGTGGCGACGCCTGGGACCTGGCGCCGGGCGAGCACATCAACGTCGTCTGGGTATCGGCCGTCGCGGGCATCCCGTACGAGGAGACGGTGGAACTCGGTAAGCGGCTGCGGCTCTCCGACGCCGAGCTGGCGGCCGAAGGCCTGACTCGCCAAACCGACGCCGAGCGCCTGGGGACGTATTTTGGCCTGCAAGACGAGCTGTTCCGGATCATGGACCGCGCGCAGCAGGCGATCGGCGTCGAGACCTCGACGGTTCCCGATCTCGAGACAGCATTGACCGCCAACGTACCCGGTTCGCCGCCGAACGTGAGCACGTTTGACGTCAACACCGGAGTCGGCCAAGTCGAGTTGAGCTGGACGGCCCCATCTTCACGTGTGGCGGAGGTCGTCGCATACAGGGCGTATCGTGCCGAGAATAGCCGGGCGGGCGACTATCCCTTCGGATTGGTATACGAAGGCACCGACACCTCG
Source organism: uncultured bacterium (assembly GCA_964606675.1). GTDB lineage: Bacteria > Latescibacterota > MWCZ01 > MWCZ01 > MWCZ01 > CAZSJP01. The sequence goes on along the minus strand of CAZSJP010000700.1, from coordinate 1,190 downwards.
TTCGACGACACGACGACGGTCAGCGACAGGAATTACCACTACTACGTGGTGACGGTCGACGCCGACGGGGTCGAGTCGAGTGCGCACGCCGCGCGGACGGCCGACCCGGCAACGCCCTACAGCACCGACGCGACCATCGTCGCCGGCACGATCGGCACCGAGACTTGGACGGCCGGCTCGTACGTCGTCACGGGGCCGGCTACCGTGCCCGCCGGGAACACGCTCACCATCGAGCCGGGTGCTGTAGTAAGGTTTGAGACGGAAGGGGAGTTGAGTGTCTACGGCAACCTCCATGCGGTGGGTACGGAAACCGACAGCATCATCTTCACAGCGCGGAAGGATGCTTGGGGGTCTCTGACGCTCGCCGGCGACAGTTCGACCATTGACTACGCGCGGTTCACCATGGGCGAGGGTGTCGTCATCAGCGGGCAGGGAGCCGCCGCGAGGGTGAGCAACTGCACCATCGGGTCCTACCCCAGCGAACGAAACCCCGAGACGACAGGCATTCTCGTCACACAGGGCGCTCGTGCGACCATCGACCGATGCGAGATCGGCGGCGACAGGTCGACCGTAAACTACTAATGGTTCGTCGCGCGCAATGGTGTCGTTATCAGCGGACACGGAACGGCCGCCAGGGTCAGCAACTGCGTCATCGGGTCGTATTCCAGCGAATGGAATCCCCAGACGACGGGTGTTCTGGTCACGCAGGGTGCTATTGCGACCATCGACCGCTGCGCTATCAGCGGACATAGCGCAACAGGAGTCACCGTCAACAGCGGCGCGTCGGCTGCGATCACGAGTTCCGTGTTCGAGGACAACCGAAGCGACGGGATCGTAGTGCTTGGGTCTGTGCCGGTCGCGGTACACGCGCGCGGCGCGGAAGCCCTGATCGACTCGTGCCTTTTCACGAACGGCGGCGTCGCGGCGAACCAAGACTACGGACCCACCACAACGAAAGTGACCGTGCGCAACTCGCGGTTCGAGTCTGGATCGCATATGATCCTGGATGAGGCGACTGTTCTTGAGATGGTGGCCTGCTCGCTCAGGGCCAGCGGGGTCTACGCAGTTAGTTCGCAATTGGCTCTTGTTGGTTGCGTATTCGACTCTGCCACTGGGTTCCCAGCCTACACCGGGGAGGATTCGCCTCTGGCAGTCATTGGCTGCAACACGACTCTTGACGGATGCACTTT
>CAZSJP010000699.1:0-2791 GCA_964606675.1 uncultured bacterium | reverse complement strand
GTTGAAACTGCGATGGCCGTCGACGACGCGGGGAGTCAGACCGCCACGATCTCGTGGCGCGGCATCACGCTGCAGAACGAACCCGACGCGTTCGACGTCATCGTCACGATCGTTCTGCCGGCGGGATCGTCCGAGTCCGAATGGCGGATCAGCGTCGACAACCGCAGTGCACGTTACGGCCTGTGGGACGTCGCGTTCCCACGTTTCCAGAAATGGCCGGGCGCAGGCAGGTACGATCTGGCGGTCCCGTGGCACAACTGGGGTCGCAACTACAGAGGCGTATCCGATCAACATACGGGCAAATACTCGAGCTACCGGTGGTCGATGCAGTTCGTTGCGCTCGCGGCGGGCGGACGGTGTATCTACCTTGCCGCGCACGACGGCAGACAGAACTACAAGAGATACCTGGTAGATCCCGCCGACGAGACCGCTCTTGTGATGACAGTCCCTGACGCCGGCATCCCGGGCACGGGCCTGCAAGACCCCTACCCCTCCATAGTCGCCACCCACGCCGGCGGATGGTTCGAGAGCTGCAAGCTGCACCGCGCATGGGCCAAGAAGCAGCTATGGACCGCCAAAGGCCGCATTTCAAAGCGCGACGACGTCCCGAAGCAACTGAAGGACATCGGCCTCTGGTTCCTATCGCGTTTCCCGGCGCCCGGCGACAAGCTCACGCCTGAGAAGTGGACCGAAGGCCTAATCGAGGCGGCCGCGTGGTACGACGTGCCCGTCGGCGTGCACATCTACGATTGGCACGAGGTTCCGTTCGACAACTACTACCCCGAGTACTTCCCGACGAAGCCGGGGTTCGCCGAAGAGGTCCGGAGACTCGTCGACGCCGGCATTCTTGCCATGCCGTACATCAACGCGCGGCTATGGGACAACCAGACCGAGACCTACCCCGATGCGATCCCCGCAACCGCCAAGGATCCGGCGGGGGTGCCGTATCTGGAGATAGGCGCGCCGCTGGGCGGCAGACTCGTCCCCATGTGCACCCAGACCAAGCTCTGGCAGGACACAGTGGTCGAGCTATGCCGGAAGCTAATCGTCGAAGTAGGCGTGAACGGGATCTACCTCGATCAGATCTCCGCGATGCCCGCCGCGCTGTGCTTCGACCCGACGCACGGGCATCCGCTCGGCGGCGGCGATCACTGGCACTCCGGCTACAGGGAGATGCTCGACCGGGTAAAGGCCCTGGTCGCCCGATCGGAACGCGATGTCACCATCACTTCCGAGAACCCGGGCGATGCTCATATGGACGGCTGCGACGCGTTCCTGATATGGAACCCGCGCTCGGACGACGAAGTGCCTATGATGACCGCGGTGTATTCGGGCTACACGCTCTATTTCGCCAGCCCGCACCCAACGGCATACGGGCTACTGGGCTTTGCCATGGCCCAGGGGCGTGACTTCGTGTGGGGATCGCAACTTGGCTGGATGTCGCCGGACATGCCTGTCGAGTGCAAGGAGTATCTGCGGACGCTGGTGAAGCTTCGCGTACAGACGCGAAAGTTCCTCACGTACGGGGAACTCGTGGGGGAACTGACACCGACCGCGGATCAGTCACCGATCGAGGAGGCCAAGTCGGTCCTCGACTCGCCGCCACCCCCCGGCCTGCCGGTCGTCAACGCCATATGGCCCTACTTCGGGGAGATAAGGGCCGCCGAGATGCCCGCGGTAGTGTCGTCGATCTGGCGCGCCGAGGACGGGAGCCTCGGGCTTTTCATCGCGAACGTGTCGGACGGCTCCGTCGTGTTCAACTACGCTTTCGATCCGGCGCAATTCGGGCTGTCTACGGGGCAGCTCACTTACCGGCGGCTGGAGGAACACGGGGGAGGGAATGAGTTCGCCGAGCCCGGAGGCATGCAGACGCGATCGGAGGTATTCGGTCGCTTCGAGGTGGCCGTGTACGAAGTGAGCGGCGCGTAGACCGCACGCGCCGCTCATCGGTCTGTCTCCGGGGTGGGTCGGCGATGCGTCAGACGGCTGGCGCTGGGACCTCGGGTCGGCTCGGAACGGGCCTCGGCGTCTTCTTGCGCTTGGAGTACGTCTTCGCAAGCTCGACGAATATCCCGCAATCCCGGTCCAGGTCCGACGATATGCCGTCGAAGTAGAACGTGCGGATCGGGAAGTTGTCATGATCCCGACTCATCTTCGGGTAGACGGCCTCCGTGATGATGCCGTTCATGCACGTGAACGGGTTGATGTCGATGACGCCGTCTGCACCGTGATGGTGGAGGTAGATCGACTTGCCCATCGAGAGCACCATCTCGCCCAAGGCGCCGTAGCGCGGGAGGTAGGGGTCGGCGTAGTCGAGCACTTCCTGGACTTTTGGCTCCTTGTATCCATCGAAGTAGTTGCCGAAAGCACCGTACAGTTCGTGCTCGTCGCGCTGCTGGAAGGCGCCGTGGACTTTGGCCTTCCAGGTCTCAGGGTGCCACCAGCCCTTGCCGGCCACGTTGAGGTTGTACACCCGCTCGTTGTTGGTGTAGAACACCCATTCGGCCACGTCGGAGAGCCAGCACTCGCAGCCGTATTCCTCCAGCTTGCGTATCGTGTCGCTGTTGGAAAAGTCGTTGAGCCGGCAGAATATCTCTCCGACTATGCCGATGAGGGGCTTCTGCTCGTCGTAGTCGGCCGGTACCGATTCGTACTCCTGGTGACAAATCTTCAGGCAGGCTACCATGTTCTCCATCTGCTCGCCGGGGTCGTCGTACGTTCTGGCAAGCACCTCTTCCATGCGCCCCAGGGACCGATCGTAGACTTCGTCCGCATCTCCCTTCCGCAGTTC
>CAZSJP010000698.1:0-2823 GCA_964606675.1 uncultured bacterium | reverse complement strand
GGTGCGCCGACGACCACCTGCGGCGACTTCTTAGTAGCCCGAGCGCCTCCCTGGGCGCGCCGCACCGGATCTCGATCAGGCGGCCGGCGATGGAGCCAACGATCGCGTCGGGCCGGTCGAAGCTGATCGCTCGTCCTTCGTGCATGAGTGCAACTCGATTGCACCTCTCGGCTTCGTCGAGGTATGGCGTCGAGAGCACGACCGTTATGTTCTGGCGAACGAGGCCGGCCAGGATGAGCCAGAAATCGCGGCGAGACACTGGATCGACGCCCGTCGTGGGTTCGTCGAGGAATATGAGGTCGGGTTCGTGCACGAGGGTGCAAGCCAGCGCCAGCTTCTGCTTCATTCCGCCGCTCAGGCGCCTCGCCAGCCTGTCACGGAACGGCGTGAGGCGCGTGAACGCCAGCAAGTCATCGCGTCGCTTCTCGAACGCTCGCACGTTGTGGATTCGTGCGAAGAACTCGACGTTTTCGTCCACGCTGAGGTCGCCGTAGAGGCTGAAAGTCTGCGAGAGGTACCCAACGCGGCGTGTGATGGCGTCGACCTCGCTCGCAAGGTCGTGTCCGAGCACTCGGGCGCTGCCTCCGGTGGGTGCCAATACGCCGGCCAGGAGCCTGATGGCGGTGGTCTTCCCCGCTCCATCCGGGCCCACGAGGCCGATCATCTCGCCTCGCTCGACGGTGAGGTCCAGCCCGTCGACGGCGCGGACGTCTCCGAAGTGCTTCGCTAGCTCCCGCGTCTCGATCGCAGCAGCCACCCTAGCGCGCCTCTGCGGGACGAAAGACGGCGTCGGCCGGAAGACCCGGCTTGAGCGCACCGTCGGCGCTATCGAGCGAGAGCCTGACGCCGAAGACAAGCTTCACGCGCTCTTCGCGGGTCTGCACGTTCTTCGGAGTGAACTCGGCGGTCGGCGATATGTAGGCGACCGTGCCCGACCTCGGCGTCTCGGGCGAGGCGTCCAGATACACGTCGGCCCGCTGTCCGAGTTGGACCGCGCCGAGCTCCATCTCGGTGAGATACACCTGCAGCCAGGCGTCGTCCAGCTTCGTCAACGTCAGGAGTGCGGTACCCGGGACGGCCATCTCGCCCGGCTCTATCAGCCTCTCAGTGACCACGCCGGAGGTAGGCGCACGCACGGTGCAATCTGAGATGCGCTGCGCGATGAGGCCCGCGCCTGCCTCGGCCCGCTCAACCTGCGCGCCGGCTGCCGCGATGTGCTCGCTTCTGGTACCCGCCCGCAGCTTCGCCAGAGTCGCCTCCGCCATCGCCACGGTCGCCTCAGCGCCATCGACCCTCGCGCGCGAGTCGTCGAGTTGCTTGAGTGTCGCCGTTCCCGACGCTGCAAGCCGCTCGACCCGTTCACGGTCGGCAACGGCGGCTCGTGCTCCCACCTGCGCTTGGCGCAACGCCGCCTCCGCCTGAGCGACGTCCTCGGGCCTGGGCCCGTTCATCGCCAGTTGTAGGTTCGCCCGTGCGAGCGATAGTGCGGCCCCGGCCTCCGCCAACTGCCAATCGAGCGCCGAGTGGTCGATCCGTCCGAGCGCCTGGCCCGAATCGACCGATTGCCCCTCCTTGGTCGTCAGCGAGACGACTATGCCGGCCGATCTGGCGGCGACGTCGATCTGCGTGCACTCGACTGTGCCTGTCGCCACGATGCGTCCGTCGGTATCGGACTCGCCGCAGCTCAGAACGGCCAGGCAGACTGTGTACGCGGCCGCGATCGCGCGTCGCTTGCGTATCATGATCCCTCCTTGGTCACGACTCCGCTACGCCCCGATCCGTGGAGACAAGGCTGTCCATCACCAGATCAATCACGCCGGCATCTGGCCTCCCCCCACTCTATTCGGGGAGGAACACGGTCCGCAGAACCGGCTGCGGGATGGGACCGGCTGCGCTCAGGCCGGTGGTCGACACGAATCCGGCTCGGGTCTGCCGGCCGGTTCTCGCCGGAAGCAGACCCTTCCGAGGCATTGCCTCTCAGTGAGACGCCCGGGTGCGCAGTACAATACGACGACCAGCCAGACGGTCAACACCCCCTCACATCTCCCTCACCCGATGGGGCGCCAGCCCCTGCCCGACGTCTATGCCCCGCTTGATGACGAACATGGCCTCCGCCGCCACCCGTGGAAGACACTGATGTGCACCGCCCACGCGCCGGGGGCGCAGATCCCGGGCATCTGTGGTCGGCTGCACGGCTAACTCCCCACGCAGGTTCCGATCCCCGACGACCCCATTCAGACCAATGGCATCGACGTATCAAGCGTGCTCTCATGACGCACTAACGTTCACACTCAGCCGGAAGGCACCCGATGTGCCGGGCCAGCAGGCTGCGGTCACTGTGTAGGTTCCCGGGCTTAGCTCAATGCGCAGATAGGAGTTGTACCCCGAGCCGCCATCGTCGGCACCCCCAACGTCGTCCCCTGACTCGTCAGTCAGCACGAGAATCGGGTCCAGATCGCCGGAGGTTGCGTCCAGGCGGAACTCCAGCGTTCGGGTCGTCACAAGCACCAGTTCGTACTGGGTGGAGCCACCACCCGACAGATAGCCGGTGACAGAACCACCGACTGTGACCTGAGGCATCGGCGGGGCCACACTCACCGACAAAGAGAAGTTGCCGGAGCCTGATATGCTCCCCGCTGTCACCAGGTATGTGCCGGGGTCGAGCGTGACGCGTATTAGCGGGTTCCTTCCCACATCAAACGCAATCGCGTCCCACCCTTCTGACTCATCGACCAACACGAGCGCCGGATCCAGACCCCCCGAAGGATAGACGCGCAACTATATTCCTACCCGCCTCCTGAAGATGAGAACCTAGGTGGCTGC
>CAZSJP010000697.1:0-2827 GCA_964606675.1 uncultured bacterium | reverse complement strand
CGTGCCAACGTCGTTGGGGCCGGTGGTCTCCACCGCGCCGCCAACCACGTACAGTTTGCCGCCGATTGCCGCCCCGCCGGGCACGCTCCTGCCGGTCGGCATCGGAGGCGCCGAACTCCAGACGCTGAGTTCGTCAAACACGGCCACGTGGGCGTTGGCTGTATGCGTGTCTCCGCGGTCGTCCCTGGCCAGCAAGGTTGCAGTGTAGTTTCCCGCATCGAAGTAGACGTGCTCGGCGCTGGCCGCGCTATCGGACATCCAGTCGTACGTGCCGTCTCCGTCGAAGTCCCACGCGTACTCGACGATGGTGCCGTCGTCGTCAGCCGCCACCCCGTCGAACGAGATTGGTTCGCCCACTACGCCTGCGTAGGGCCCGTTGGCCTCTGCCGCCGGCGGCGCGTTGGGATCGTTCGGCTTGCCGCAGCCCTGCACGGCCATCAGTGTGACTACGCTGAGGAACACGAGCGACCGGCGCATGCAGTCTCCCCCTTGGTGCTCTGCCGGAGATCCGAAACGGGATTGGTCGGCCGCCCACGATGCTGGCCCGGCTAACGATATCGCCGGCGCCCTCTTGGTCCAGTACGTAACGACAGATCCGTGGAGTTGTCAAGTTGGCGGCGGAGTTCGGCAATGCCGAACTCGCAACGTCCGCAGAGCGGACGACCCCTACGGGCGCACCCCCATCGCAAGTAGATTACCCTACGCGCAAACCTCGGCGCAGAATCATCTGCGCGCAGCCGAAAGGACCGCAATCGATGGCACTCACCTTAACCCCGAACGACGCGCGTCTTCCATGGCCCGGAGCGGAGTGGGGCTGCGTAGGAAGTGAGAGAAGCGCCACGGCCCCGACGGCGAGACCGGCATCGGCTACGTCGTAGCCCCTCGGCGGTGAGTGGTGCGGCAACAAAGACGCCCCGCAGCGATCTTGAGTTGCGCGGATCGGCATGGACCCGTAGAAATCACGGAGGCTCACCCGATGCACCCGGACATCCGGATCGGATCGGCCCGCAAGGTCTTCGACGACGGCAGTCACAACGCATGGGGCGACATGATCATGTTCCGGGGGCGTTTCTTCGTCGGGTTCCGCAGCAACCCGACGGGACACCTCTCGAACGAGGATTCCGAGGCTGTCATCATCGGCTCCGACGATGGCGACGAGTGGGAGGAGGTGCTCCGATACACGGATCCGGATCGTGTGCTTCGCGACCCGCATTTCGCGATCCTCGGCGAACAGCTATACGCGATCTCGGGCGCCTCCATGCCCGCTGAGAACATGCATCGCTGTTTCTGCGTCTCGACTGCCGACGGCATCCATTGGGACGAGCTGAAACGCCTCGACGGCACGGAAGGCAAGTTCCTGTGGCGGGTCGCTACGTATGGTGGGCGAATCTACGCCAACGAACACCGCGTGCTGAAGCCTCCGCCCGGCGGAGACGACTACTCGGGGGACCTGGCGTCACGGTCGGCGATCATGGTGAGCGACGACGGGCAAGCTTTCCACCCGTTTCTTACGTTTCCACAAGAGGGTGGCAACGAAACGGGGTTCGCGTTCGAGAACGACGGGACGTTGCTGGCCCTCATGCGCACGGTAGGTCTTCCGCCGCACAATGCAGTTGTATGGCGCGCGCGACCTCCCTACACCGAGTGGACGAGCACGATGTTGCACCGGTTCATCGGTGGACCGATGCTGGCTCGATGGGGGGAACGGTTTCTCGTCGGCGGCAGACGCTTCGAGGGCGATCTCGCAAGCGGAACCGAAGGCGCCACCATGTCGCTCGGCTGGCTCGCCGGGCTCGGCACCGGTGAAACACCGCATCTCGTCGAGGGGCCGACACTGCCGAGCGGCGGGGACACGTCGTACCCGGGGTTCGTTGCGCTGAACGACACGGAGGGGCTGGTGTCGTACTACTCGAGCCACGAAGGCAGCGGTACGAAGGACGCCCCCGCAGCGATCTACGTTGCGCGGGTCAGCGTATCACGATAGGAGACATGGAGACACTCCCGATGGCACTTACTGTCGCACCAACCGACCCGCGTCTTTCCTGGCCCGGAGCGGTATCGCTCGAAACCACCGACGATTGGGCCATGCCGTGGCGCATCCCGCACGAACAGCGCGGGCTCTACAACGAGGGGCTGTGCCTCCGTGCGAGCATGCCCGCAGGCGTGCGCATCGCCTTCAGGAGCGATACGACGGTGGTCGCCGGCAATATCGAAGCAGCTGACGACGCCGGGCAGATCGATCTGTACGTCGACGGTGAGATCGTCGGCAAGGCGGAGGTCGGCGGCGCCGATCGTTTCGAGTTCGGCGGGCTGGCGTCGGGCGACAAGCTCATCGAGCTGTGGCTCCCGTTGGTGCGGACGTTTCGCCTGCAATCCATCGACCTCACAGACGGCGCGCAAGTGGCCGCCCACGACGACCGGCGTCCGAAGTGGGTCACGTACGGCAGTTCGATCACGCACTGCGGCGCCGCCGAATCGCCCAGCATGACGTGGCCCGGAGTTGTCGCCCGCGGCGCCGGCTACAACCTCACGTGCCTCGGATACGGCGGCCAGTGTCATCTCGACGCCCTCGTCGCGACCATCATACGCGACATGCCCTCCGACTTCATCTCGATGTGCGTCGGCATCAACATCCAGGGCGGCGGCTCGATGAATATCCGCACGTTCCGGTCGTCCATCGTCGGCTTCGTGCGGCTTGTGCGCGAGGGGCATCCGGAGACGCCGTTCGCCGTCATGTCGCCCATCTTCTGCGAGAACCGCGAGACGACCCCCAACGCCGCCGGGATGCACCAAACGCTCATGCGCGAAGCGGCGCAGGCCGCCGTCG
>CAZSJP010000696.1:0-2829 GCA_964606675.1 uncultured bacterium | reverse complement strand
AGCCCAGGTAGCCATTGTTGAGCATATCGGGATGCGGCCCATTGGCACGATCATCGTGCCACGCGAAACCGACCACGAGGCGAATGCCGGCGTCGGCGGCAGAATCGAGAATCGCCGTGCTCGCCGGGCCGTCAATCGGGAAATAGGTGCGTACGGTATTGACCCCCATCTGCCGCATTAGCGCAAAGTCGCTGAACACCGTGGCGGTATCGGCCCAGTCCAGATCCCGGTATGTTGAACCGATGGGGACGGGGCTGTACGTGACGCCGCGGATCGTCATTGGAAGCCCGTTAGCGAGAAGCGCGCCTCCAACGACCTCCACGTCGGCGGCAACGCGATTCGGCTTCCTGCGTTCGCGGATGGCATCGTGGCTCCCAACGGCGACGCCGAGGCCCGCCGCGCAGAGCTGCGCAGCCAACACCCACCCATATACAGCACGCATAGTATCCTCCTCCGGTCCGGGATCGATAGTGGCGTTCGCGGCCTTGCTCCGGTCTGCAATGTACCAGAGACGCGAATCGGGGGAATGTCCTCGGAGCAGGGCCGCTGTGCCGCCCGTTCGGGCACGCCACCTCGCGAACACACGGAAGCCCGCATCTTGGAGCATGCGACGGGCCTCGCGCTAACCTGCAAGCCGGCCTCTCCGGCGCGATCGAGGCATACGTCTGGGCGAAGGGTTGGAGACCGCAACGCTCTCGCCGTATTGTCCGGCTGACCGCCGCCATGACACATCCGCGCCACGATGCACGTTCGCGTTCCATCGCGCGGCGGCGCGTCACGGCGCACGGAGAGACTCCGACATGTCCGAGACCAAGTACCGATTCATCTACAACTGCGACGGCAACAGCACTTTCATATGGGACGAGCCGCCCATGACGCCGGAGATCGTGCATCGCTACGTGGACGAAGTGGCCGACCGCAACGTGAGCACGTTCTTCATGAGCTGCCACGTCGGGATGGATTTCAACTTCCCGGGCGATGCCTGCGAGTTCGGCGGCTCGCACATGACGCCGGAGCAGAACGCCGCGCTGGAAGAGCCGGGCGGCGCGAAACTGGGCTCGTCCGACATCGGCGTCCTGACCATGCGGTCGCTTGTCGAGGCCGGGCACGACCCTCTCGGTCTGATGCTCGAACGGTCCATCGAGCGAGGCATGGAGACGTTCGTGACGTTCCGGCCGAATGAGGTGCATTGCGTCGAGCAGCCCGATAGCTGGCTCCTCTCCCGATTCTGGACCGAGCACCCCGAGTGGCACGTCGGAGAGCCGGGCGACCCGCTACCCGACCTGCACACGGAGATCCTCGGCCCGGTAAGCCCCATCGTGAACTCGTGGATACCCGGCGGCCTCGATTTTGCCGTGCCGGAGGTACGTGCGCAGTCGCTGGCGCAGATGACGGAAATCTGCGAGCGATACCCCATCGACGGTATCGACCTCGACTTCCAGCGCTTCCCGGTCTATTTCCGCTTCGGCGAGGAAGAGAAGAACACGCCCATCATGACGGCGTTCATGCGAGAGATCAGGGCGATGACGCGGGATGTTGGCTAGAAACGCGGCAAAGATCTGATGCTCGCCGTCCGCACGATGGCTCGCCCCGCGCACAACGCAGGGCTGGGCCTCGATCCGGCAAGCTGGGCAGCCGAAGGGCTGGTAGACTTCGTCACCGTCTCGCACTACCTGAAGAACGAGTTTGCGCTACCCATCGCGGAGTTCCGCGCGCAATTCCCCGCCGACATGCCGCTCTATGCATCGATCGAGTACGAGCCCGATCCGGACACGTACCGGAAGATCGCGCGACAGTTGTGGCGGGATGGAGTCGACGGCATCATGATGTTCAATTTCTTCGCGGCGCGCGAAGGGACGAAAGAGCCGCCGCTCGAGGTGCTCGACGAGATCAGCGACAGGGAGAGGATGCTGGCGGGGTAGCGGCGACAGCGCCTGAAAGTAGGTGGGGTGTCTGAACGCATCGCCGGTGGTGTACGGGCCGGGCATCGCCTATCTTCGTGCAAGGCATGATGGATCGACGTGCCGTACCGGGGGACGGCACGCCATTTGTCCGAGGACAACCCGCCATGAGGAGACATCGATGAGAGCGCTCATCGCGACAGTGTTCGTGACGATCGGCGTGGCTTCTTCGGGGCATGCGGAGACCGTAGTCGACAGCATCGTCGGCAACACGACGTGGACGAAGGCGAACAGCCCGTATCTGGTGAGTAGAGTGAGTAAATACCACTACGACCCCCAACTCATGACGGTCGCCGCGGGCGACACACTCACCATCGAGGCGGGCGTGGACGTGATGTTCGACTATCGTGCGGGGCTGGCAGTGGATGGTCGACTCGTGGTGGCAGGCACGACCGACGAGCGCGTGCTGTTGCATCCACAGCCTACGTCGTACGGCTCCCCGTGGGGCGGAATCAGCGTGCCCGGTGGCGGCAGCGCAACGCTGGAATACGCCGACATCGACAGCGCCAGGGCCGAGCCTGGAATTAGGGGCGGCGGTCTGCGGGTCTCGGGCGGCTCTCACGCGACGCTGGTCGGATGCAGCCTTACCAACAACCGCTGTGGGACATACTCAGGCGGGGGCGCATACGTCGCTGGGGCCGGAAGCGACGCGACGTTCGTCAACTGCGAGTTCATCGGCAACGTCGTCTCGAATCTGTACGAACACGGTGGTGTGGTCTACAGGTATGGCCACGGCGGTGGCATCAGTATCGACGACAGCGCTCGTGTGACGATGGTTCAGTGCCTCTTCGAGGGAAACCTCGCCGGCGCCAACGGCTCCGCCGTCTCGGCGTGGGGTGCCGAAGCCAACTTGATCCGCTGCATCATC
>CAZSJP010000695.1:0-2846 GCA_964606675.1 uncultured bacterium | reverse complement strand
GCGGAGCCGAGTGATCGCGCTCACACTTGCCCCAAAACGCCTGCCCTGCTATCGTGCGGGCGGGAGTCGATCACCGGATTGCGACCAGAGTGGGGCATTGGGCGGCACCAGCAACCCGGTGGCTGTCGTCTCGAGGTGGCGGGAGCAGCGAGAAGGAGGACGTCATGAATTGGTACGTGGAAGTGCTGAAGAAGTATGCGGTATTCAGCGGGAGGGCGAGGAGGGCGGAATATTGGATGTTCTGCATGATCAACTTATTGATCGTAGCCTTCGTGTTTGTCATGTCCATCGCTGCCGACACTCCCGAAGTCATAGCGGTCGCTGTGATCTACCTCTTGGCCGTCATTGTCCCCGGCATCGCAGTCGGCGTCAGAAGGCTGCATGACACCGACAGGAGTGGCTGGTGGCTTCTGATCAACTTCGTGCCTTATGTTGGTGAGGTGGTGTTCCTCGTGTTCACGGTGCTGGACGGCACGCCGGGCGAGAACCGATACGGGCCGGACCCGAAGGCCGAAACCGGTGAGCAGGACGCCGTGTTCGACATGGATGAGCCGCAAGTCTGAACCTGGAACCGCACGTAGGATCGCATGGACCTCACCGCTCTGACATCAATCGTCGCCGCGGCCGTCCTGGGGCTGCTCATGTGTTTCCAGACACTGCTGGCGGCGGGATTCCCGTTCGGCGCGGCAGCGTGGGGCGGGCAGCATCGCGCCCTTCCGGCAAAGCTGCGATGGGCAAGCCTGGCAGCCGTGGGCACCCTCGCGGCGGCAGCGTGGGTAGTCTTGGCCGGAGCCGGCCTCGTGGCGCCGGGGTCCGAGCCAACGGCTGTTCGGGTCGCGATATGGGTATTCGCCGCCTACTTCGCATTCAACACCCTCGCGAACGCCGCCTCCAAGAACCCGCCGGAACGATTCGCCATGACACCGGCCTCGGCGCTTCTGGCAGCATGCTTCGTGATCGTCGCGTTGGGATGAGGGTGTGGCGGAAAACGCGACCTAGGAAGTCAACGAATGAAGCTTGGCAGACGGGGGAAGGCTATGGCCATTGTTGCCGCAGCATTGGCTCTGCTTGTCGTGATCCACTCGACCTACGTTGTCGAAACTGAGAAAGCGCAATTCCGCGATAACGCAGCAGGGGTGATCTATGAGGTCGCCGACACATCCAACGTGACGACTCTGGTCGTCTGCTTCACGCGCTCCCGCAACACCCACTTGATGGCGAAAGAGATCGCCGTTCGCTACAACGCCGAACTCGTGATCCTGAAGGCCGAAGACTACCGCATCGGCCTCGTCGGCTGGCTGAGCGCGCAGTGGGACGCAGGGAACAAGTATGCCACCATCGAGCCGGAGACGATCGATCTGTCGCAGTTCGACACGGTGTTCGTCGGCTCGCCGATATGGTGGTACAGCCCTGCCCCGCCAATATGGCAATTCGTCGCAAGCAACGACTTCACCGGCAAGGACGTCATCCTGTTCAACACTTTCAATAGCCGATTCAAACAGGGGAAGATCGACGCCTTCAAGGGTGTTATCGAAGCGCAGAACGGGCGCTTCGCGGGGCATATCTACGTGAAGCGGAACAGGATGCCGAACCAGATCGGCACCGACTCGCTGTTGCAGGCCGTCAGAGTGCAGCTAGACAGCCTACAAGTGCGCCGTGAACCGTAGACTCGCGGCACGAGAGGACACACGATGAACTCCGCAGACGCGATCCGACACTACTGCAACCTGGGCTTTGAGCTTGACACCGAGATGTCGGTCATGGCGTCAATCGCAGAGCTTGAAGCCGAGCACCTGTCGGCGAAGTGCACCGATGAGACGTGGTCGGTCGAGGAGATCCTCTACCACACCGGCTTGTGCAAGATGGACTACTGCCGGCAGGGGTTTGCGCTTGCCGCTCCGAATTGGGAGTGGCCGAAGGGCGACGCGCCGGCCATCCTCGATGCGTTGCGTGCTGCCCAGGCGCACATGGTGGCGTGCCTCGACGCGTGCTCGGACGACGACCTGACGAAGCCGATCCCGACGAACTGCCATGGCGAGTCGGCGGCGCACTTCTTCTAGGCCATGGTCATGGCCATGGCGATGCACGACATCTCGCACGCGGCACAGATACGGTCGATCCTCAGGGCGGTCGGCGTCCGCACGGGCGGTTGGTATCCGGTGGGACTGGAGTAGTGAGGCGTGGTTGTCGCGAGGTTGTGGAGGCACCGGGTTCTTGCGCGGCTTGGGGTTGACCGATTGTAGTGGTGGTGGTACCGTGGTGGGGGATGGGCGGTGGCATCGCATTCGAATACGTGATAGGCGGATCAGGAGTCATTGATGAGTCCCACTCTCGCCGTCAACATCGACTATTGGGCCATTCAAGAAGGTGAGAACAACCTTCTCCAGCTGGACGGTATCGACGAGTTCCAGGCTGAGCTGAGCCGGAGCTACGTCTCACGCGTACATGGCCGGCCTGGCGCCTGCGGCGGAGGCCTCTATGAGTTCGCGATTCTGTTCATCGCCAATATCTCAGTCTGCGATGTCGTGAAGCTTGTCGCCGACGGAATAGCATTTGACCTCTTGAAGTCAGGAACCAAGTCGTTTGCGCTGCGCCCCTTCCTTGCGGCGTACAAGAAGCTGAAGTCCAGGAATCCGGACTATGACGTTGATATCCACGAGATCAAATTCTCGTTCAATGACGCTGAGGTCGTCATCAGCAAGATATGCGAGGACTCGATCTACGATAGCCTTGGTCAAGTGTTTCAGAACTTGGCAGAGGACTTCGAGTACTTACGAGGCAGAAACGGCGAGTTGCCATACTCGATACAACTACCCGTCTTCGAAGACCCAGAGAAGCGATTGTGT
>CAZSJP010000694.1:0-2858 GCA_964606675.1 uncultured bacterium | reverse complement strand
GACGCCCGCACAGAGCGCCGGATCGGTCGGGTGGAGCACGATGGGCGCCGCCCTCATCGCGGTGATGTTCACCTACTTCGGGTGGGATTCCGCCACGTACGTTGCCGGCGAAATCCGCAACCCCGGGCGCAATCTGCCTCTGGCGGCGCTCTGGGCGACCGCGGTCGTCATGGTGGTCTATCTCGCGCTGAACGTGGTGTTCCTCCGATTCGTGCCGATGGGAACCATGGGCGAGTCGACCGTCGTTGCCGACACTGCGGCTCGGGCGATGTTCGGCCCGATCGCATCGCGCGGAGTCACGCTGGCGGTCGTCGTCAGCGTCCTCAGCGGCCTGAACGCGATGATCCTCACCGGGCCGCGCGTCCTATTCGCCATGGCGGACGACGGCTTGTTCTTCCGGGCTGCGAAAAAGGTGCACCCGACGCGCCACACGCCGAGTCGCGCGATATGGATACAGGCGGCGATCTCGATAACGCTCGCGCTGACGGGGACGTTCGAGGCGTTGTTCACAGCGGTGGGGTTCGTCATCACGCTGCTGGCGGGAGCCACGGCCATGGCGGTGCTGGTGATGCGCCGGCGGTTCCCGGACCGAGAGAGGCCCTACCGAGTGCCGTTGGGAGCGGTCACCCCGATTCTGTTCGGCCTGGCTGCGGCGTGGATAGGCATCGGCACCGCGATAGAACGCCCGACGTACACGCTGTTCGCGCTGGTCTTGTTGTTCAGCGCGTGGCCCGCATACGCGGCGCTCAAACGGCGGGCGAGACCCGAAGAGACCAGCTAGCCCGATGTGCTAAGAACCGCTGTGGACGCCCTCGGCCGACCGTCAGAAGACGATCTTTGCCAGATCGAGCAGCAGTTTCGGCTTCGAGATCAGCGCCCGGGTGAGGATACCCTTTATGGTCCGCTTGTCCGCCGGTTGCCGGTTGATGACGTCGGCCAGCGCGTCGAGCGTGTCGTCGTCGAGGCCAAACACGCCCTCCTTGATTCTGTAGAACCGGCGATGAATCCTGCCGATGCTCTCGCGCCATTCGGTCGGATACGAAGCCAGCCCCCCTTCGGACCAGTCGCCGTTCGCGATCGCCTCGGCGACGACCCTACCTGCGATGCGCCCTGCCTTCATGCCGTCAATGATCCCGCCGCCGGTGATAGGGTTCGCCTGGTGCGCCGCATCGCCGACAAGCGCGATGTTGTCGCCCACCGGGGTCTTCACCCCGCCTGTGCACGCGATGCCTCCTGCCACGCGCCCGACTATCGACGCATCGGGCCAGTGGCGCTCCATCATGCGGTCGAGGTAGTAGAACGGCGAGCGCTCCGCCGCATGTTCGCCGCCGATCGCCAGGCCGAGGTTGCCCGTATGAGGACCTTTGGGGAATATCCAGAAATACCCGCATGGTGCGACGTCGTTGCCGAAGTGCATCTCGATTCGATCGGGCACGATGTCGATCCCGGTGACGAGGTATTGCGCCGCGGTTTCCATGTCGTGCAGCCGGCACGCGGTCTTGAGACCCAACCATCGCCCGACGCGCGACTCGACGCCGTCGGCGCCGATGACGACCTTCGCGACGACCTCGCGGCCCCGTTCGAGTTCCACCGCGACGCATCCATCGGTACGCCTCGCGCCGAGCGCCGCCGTGTTCGTCACGATCCGGGCGCCGGCTTGTGCGGCAAGCTCCGCAATGTGGCGATCGAATATTCTGCGTTCGAGGACGTAGCCCTCGGCAGCGCTCATGGCCACTTCGACGTGCGTTCCATCGGGCGCGACGAGATGGTAGTGCGTGACCAACTGGCGGCAGAACACCGGATCGGGCTCGACGAACTCCTGCAGGCCGGCGACGCCGACGCCTTCCGCGCATCGGACGGGCAGACCGATGTCGGGGTCTTTCTCGACGACGAGCACCGATACGCCGTTCTCTGCGGCGGTCTTGGCGGCATAGCACCCCGCTGGGCCTCCGCCGACAACCACGACGTCGTACGACTCGCGCATCATGCTTCCTCCGATACGCATCGCTTGCCCTGCCGAGGCGAGTCCTGATCGAGCGATCGCGTCGGGCACGCAGCCACGCAGAAATCGCAGTCGATGCAGAGGTCATGGTCGACGCTGAGGTCTGTTCTGGCAAGATAGATCGCGTCGGTGGGACACACGCCCACACAGACGCCGCAGAAATCGCATGTTTCGCGTTCGAATCGAATCATCGGTATGCTCTGGCCAGAGGCCGCGTATGGAGTCAGCGCGCGAAGCGACGGCAGCGAAATGCCGGGCGTGCCGGCCGTCGGCGCAGTTCGCTCACATATCGTCGCAAATGGCGTTCGTGCGCACAAGGGGTGCGGTAGCGGCAACGCGCGCCGCCATCGACTTGGGCCTAGAGTGGCTCCACCACCACCGCGAACTCGGCCTCGAACGGCGACGGAGCCGCCGGCAGACGAACGCCCGTCTCCGTCACGTGGCGTGCAATATCCGCAGGCAGGCCGTCGGGCACGTTCCCGCGCAGGCCGACCACCGATACGGCCCCATCGGACGCCACTTGCAGCCGCATCACCGCGACCAGCGGCGTCGGGCGCTCAGGCGTGAACCGAGACGCGATCCACACCGACTGCAGCGGCATCGACACCCGCCGGAAAGCTCGTTCGAACGCTGCCAGCGACCGGGTGTTGGCCGGCGAGCGGTCGTCCGGTGGGAGCCGCACCGAGTCGGCTACTCCCGCCGCCCGCATCGTCTCGCTCCATTCGTGCCTGAGAGCGCGCGGAAACCGCACTCTCAGCGTTGCCGGGCTCTCGTGAAGCGCGGCAAGCGTCCACGAGCGCATCTCGGCTCTGGAGCCGGCGTGCAGAACCCCTCTCAATGCACGGATCATGGACGT